>NZ_LT907978.1:170000-470000 GCF_900209925.1 Anaerobutyricum hallii
GAGAATGCCGGAATGAGTAGCGAGAGCAAGGTGAGAATCCTTGCGGCCGAATATCCAAGGTTTCCAGAGTAAAGCTGATCTGCTCTGGGTAAGTCGGGGCCTAAGGAGAGGCAGAGATGCGTATCCGATGGACAGCAGGTAAAAGATTCCTGCACCCCTTGTTATCAGAACTGCGGGGACACGGGAAGGGAAGCAGAGCCGGGAATGGAAAGCCCGGTGCAAGCGAAGTAGTCGCAGGATTGGAAAATCCGTCCTGCATGAGACGAAGGCGTGATGCGGAGCGAAACAAAGTAGCGAAGCTGCGGCCCCTTCCTGTCGAGAAAAGCCGCTATCGTGTAGCAAGGGCCCGTACCGTAAACCGACACAGGTGGATGAGGAGAGGATCCTAAGGCCGACGGGAGAAGTGTTGTTAAGGAACTCGGCAAAATGACTCCGTAACTTCGGGAGAAGGAGTGCTGCGAAAGCAGCCGCAGAGAAATGGCCCAAGCAACTGTTTAGCAAAAACACAGGTCTATGCGAAACCGAAAGGTGAGGTATATGGGCTGACGCCTGCCCGGTGCTGGAAGGTTAAGGGGAGAGCTTAGCGCAAGCGAAGGTTTGAACTTAAGCCCCAGTAAACGGCGGCCGTAACTATAACGGTCCTAAGGTAGCGAAATTCCTTGTCGGGTAAGTTCCGACCCGCACGAAAGGCGTAATGATTTGGGCACTGTCTCAACAACACACCCGGTGAAATTGAAATACCAGTGAAGATGCTGGTTACCCGCGCCAGGACGGAAAGACCCCATGGAGCTTTACTCCAGCCTGATACTGGGATTCGGTATTGCATGTACAGGATAGGTGGGAGGCTAAGAACTTATGGCGCCAGCCGTAAGGGAGCCGGTGTTGGGATACCACCCCTGCAGTACTGGGTTTCTAACCTGCGCCCGTGACCCGGGCGGGGGACAATGTCAGGCGGGGAGTTTGACTGGGGCGGTCGCCTCCGAAAGGGTATCGGAGGCGCTCAAAGGTCTCCTCAGGATGGTTGGAAACCATCCACAGAGTGCAAAGGCAGAAGGAGGCTTGACTGCGACACCGACGGGTGGAGCAGGTACGAAAGTAGGACTTAGTGATCCGGTGGCATAACGTGGGATTGCCATCGCTCAACGGATAAAAGCTACCCTGGGGATAACAGGCTTATCACTCCCAAGAGTTCACATCGACGGAGTGGTTTGGCACCTCGATGTCGGCTCATCGCATCCTGGAGCTGGAGCAGGTTCCAAGGGTTGGGCTGTTCGCCCATTAAAGCGGTACGCGAGCTGGGTTCAGAACGTCGTGAGACAGTTCGGTCCCTATCCGGCGCGGGCGCAGGATATCTGAGAGGAGCTGTCCTTAGTACGAGAGGACCGGGATGGACCGTCCGCTGGTGGACCGGTTGTCATGCCAATGGCACGGCCGGGTAGCCAAGACGGGAAGGGATAAACGCTGAAGGCATCTAAGCGTGAAGCCCCCCTCAAGATGAGATATCCAAACTCGAAAGAGTGAGAGACCCCTTAGAGACGATGAGGTAGATAGGGCAGAGATGGAAGCACAGCGATGTGTGGAGTTGACTGTTACTAATCGGTCGAAAGCTTGACCTTAAAAAAGTACTTGCAAAGATTAGAAAGATATGATATAATGTGTGTGGTTTTCAGGGTATGACCCTGATCAATATTCCTCGATAGCTCAGTCGGTAGAGCACGCGGCTGTTAACCGCGCTGTCGTAGGTTCAAGTCCTACTCGGGGAGTCTGGCTCCTTGGTCAAGTGGTTAAGACACCGCCCTTTCACGGCGGTAACATGGGTTCAAATCCCGTAGGAGTCATGTTGTGGCGTCGTAGCCAAGTGGTAAGGCAGAGGTCTGCAACACCTTCATCACCAGTTCAAATCTGGTCGACGCCTCTTAAAGAGACTAAGTGATTAGTCTCTTTTTGGTATTTACATTTAATTGAATATCGCGGGGTAGAGCAGTCTGGTAGCTCGTCGGGCTCATAACCCGGAGGTCGTTGGTTCAAATCCTTCCCCCGCAATTTCTGAAGCATCAATATATAGATATTGGTGCTTTTTTGTTTTACTAAAAATAAAAGAGTATATAAATTTCTAATCTGATCTGGATAAAGATAAAGCGGCAAAAATGCCGGAACAATCTTGAATGGAAACTAGAGATATATCGTTGTTCCAAAATGAGTAGTTATGGTTTATTTGCTTAGGATTTTCTAAATTCCTGATGTGCTATTTCCAACTTTTGTATCTTTAATTAAAAAACAGTGTCTATTTTTTCACATATTTAGGCATTTTTTTGTATTTTGTTCCCTTTTTTCGCAAAATTCAAAAAATAATCAATAGAGATTATCCATAAATGAAAGTGGAATGATAAGAAAAAAGAACGAAAAATATAAAGGATTTTACGTATAAAAGTGAATAAATTGTGAAATTCTCATAAATGAGAATATTAATTAAAAAATAATTTATAATCTTGTTGCAAATATCGGAAGATTGTGATAGCATTAACACATATCGTACTAGAAATGCTCTAGCAAAGCAACTATATCAAATAATATTGATAACTTAAATGGAGGAATGAAACTATGGCAAAGAAAGTTGTATTAGCAGGTGCTTGTCGTACCGCAATCGGAACAATGGGTGGTGGATTAAGCACAGTACCAGCTGCAGATTTAGGAAGCATCGTAATCAAAGAAGCATTAAAGAGAACTAACGTACCTGCTGATCAGGTAGACGAAGTATTAATGGGATGTGTTATTCAGGCTGGTCTTGGACAGAACGTTGCTCGTCAGGCTTCTCTTAATGCGGGACTCCCAATCGAAGTACCTGCTGTAACAATTAACGTAGTTTGTGGTTCCGGTCTTAACTGTGTTAACCTTGCTGCTACAAAGATTTTAGCAGGTGAGGCTGATATCGTTATCGCTGGTGGTATGGAAAACATGTCATTAGCTCCATTCTGCTTAGACAAAGCTCGTTTTGGATACAGAATGAACAATGGCGTATTAAAAGACTGTATGGTTAACGATGCATTAACAGATGCTTTCAATCAGTACCATATGGGTATTACAGCTGAAAACGTTGCAGAACAGTGGCATTTAACAAGAGAAGAGTTAGATGAGTTCTCCGCTAATTCACAGCAGAAAGCTACAGCAGCTATCGAAGCTGGTAAGTTCAAAGATGAAATCGTTCCTGTAGAAGTTAAACTTAAAAAGAAAACAGTTGTTGTAGATACAGATGAGGGACCACGTCCTGGAACAACAGCAGAAAGCATTTCTAAATTACGTCCTGCTTTCAAGAAAGATGGTATCGTAACAGCTGCTAACTCTTCAGGTATTAATGATGGTGCTGCTTGTGTTGTTGTTATGAGCGAAGAAAAAGCTAAAGAATTAGGTGTAACTCCAATGGCTACATGGGTAGCAGGAGCATTAGGCGGAGTTGATCCTTCTATCATGGGTGTTGGACCAGTTGCTTCTACTAAGAAAGTTCTTGCTAAAACTGGCATGAGCATTGATGACTTTGACTTAATCGAAGCTAACGAAGCTTTCGCAGCTCAGTCATTAGCAGTAGGAAGAGAATTAGGAATCAACCCAGAGAAGTTAAATGTTAATGGTGGAGCTATTGCTCTTGGACATCCAGTTGGAGCATCAGGATGCCGTATCCTTGTTACATTATTACATGAGATGCAGAAACGTGATGCTAAGAAGGGTCTTGCTACACTGTGTATCGGTGGTGGTATGGGCTGCTCAACAATTGTTGAAAGAGACTAATCACGTATAGAATGATTACATATATCCGGGTTCGGTTTTCGAATCCGGTTATATCAATTACATAGTTTATAACTGATTTCTACAGTTTATACAGTTATAATAATGTAATCTGAAAGGAGATACATACAATGGGATTTATCGATTATGAAGTAGATGGTCAGGTTGGTATTATCACCATCAATCGTCCAAAGGCTTTAAATGCTTTAAACAGTGAAGTATTAAAAGATTTAGATGCAACTATTGATGCAGTAGATTTAGATGCAATCAGATGTCTTATCATTACTGGTGCAGGAGAGAAATCTTTCGTAGCCGGTGCTGATATCGGAGAAATGAGCACTCTTACAAAAGCAGAAGGTGAAGCTTTTGGTAAAGTAGGTAATGATGTATTTAGAAAGATTGAAACTCTTCCTATTCCTGTTATCGCAGCAATCAACGGATTTGCATTAGGCGGTGGCTGTGAGATTTCTATGAGCTGTGATATCAGACTTTGTTCTGAGAATGCAGTATTTGGACAGCCGGAAGTTGGTCTTGGAATTACACCTGGTTTTGGTGGAACACAGAGACTTGCTCGTATCGTAGGACCTGGAAAAGCAAAACAGTTAATCTATACTGCTCGTAATATTAAAGCAGCAGAAGCATATAGAATCGGACTGGTTAACGAAGTTTATCCACTTGAAGAGTTAATGCCTCAGGCTAAAAAGATGGCAAAAGGTATTGCAAAGAACGCACCTATCGCAGTTCGTGCATGTAAGAAAGCCATCAATGAAGGTTTAGAAGTAGGAATGGATGAAGCTATCGTAATCGAAGAGAAGTTATTTGGTAGCTGCTTCGAGACAGAAGACCAGAAATACGGAATGGCATTCTTCCTTGACAAAAACAAAGAAAAGGTAAAAGAACCATTTAAAAACTGCTAATTAATCTATTACATATATTGATAATATTAATTGTCAGAAGATAATACATTTTATAGGAGGTTTCAGACAATGAAAGTTGGAGTTATTGGCGCAGGTACAATGGGATCAGGTATTGCTCAGGCATTCGCACAGACAGAAGGATACGAAGTATACTTATGTGATATTAACGATGAATTTGCCGCAAACGGTAAAAAGAAAATCGCTAAAGGATTTGAAAAGAGAGTAGCAAGAGGAAAAATGGATCAGGCTAAAGCTGATGCAATCCTTGCTAAGATTACTACTGGTACAAAAGATATCTGTACAGATGCAGATTTAGTAGTAGAGGCAGCTCTTGAGGTTATGGAAGTTAAACAGCAGACATTTAAAGAATTACAGGATATCGTTCCTGCAACATGTATGTTTGCAACAAATACATCTTCTTTATCTATTACACAGATCGGTGCAGGACTTGACAGACCAGTTATCGGAATGCATTTCTTCAACCCAGCTCCAGTTATGAAATTAATTGAAGTTATCGCTGGTCTTAATACACCAGATGAAATGGTTGAAAAGATTAAAGCTATCTCCGTAGAAATCGGAAAAACACCTGTACAGGTAGAAGAAGCTGCAGGATTCGTAGTTAACAGAATCTTAATCCCAATGATCAATGAAGCAGTTGGCATTTATGCTGATGGTGTTGCTTCTGTTGAAGGTATCGACACAGCTATGAAGTTAGGTGCTAACCATCCAATGGGACCTCTCGCTTTAGGAGATTTAGTTGGTCTTGATATCTGCCTTGCAATCATGGAAGTATTATACAATGAGACAGGAGATCCTAAGTATCGTCCACATCCATTATTAAGAAAGATGGTTCGTGGTGGAAAATTAGGTCAGAAGACTGGTATTGGATTCTACGATTACAGCAAATAATTAAAAAAGTGAATACGGCCGTGGGGACTATGCTCTGCGTCTCCACGGCTTTTAAGGTGGTTCTCCACCCCAATAACCAATTTATTATGGAGGAATGAAAATGGATTTCACATTAAGCAAAAAGCATGAAATGGCTAGACAGCTCTTTAAAGAGTTCGCTGAAAACGAAGTTAAACCTCTTGCTCAGGAGGTTGACGAGACAGAACATTTTCCAGAAGAAACCGTTGCAAAAATGCAAAAATTAGGTTTCATGGGAATTCCTGTGCCAAAAGAATATGGCGGACAGGGCTGTGATCCTTTAACATACATTATGTGTGTTGAAGAGTTATCTAAAGTTTGTGGTACAACAGGTGTTATTGTATCCGCACATACATCATTATGTGCAGATCCAATTCTTACTTATGGTACTGAAGAACAGAAACAGAAATATCTTGTTCCACTTGCAAAGGGTGAAAAGTTAGGTGCTTTCGGTCTTACAGAGCCAGGTGCTGGTACTGACGCTCAGGGTGTTCAGACAAAGGCTGTTTTAGATGGTGACGAATGGGTATTAAACGGATCTAAATGTTTCATCACTAACGGTTCTTATGCTGATTACTATATTATCATCGCTATCACAAGTGTTGATACAGATGCAAGAGGAAGAAAGAAAAAGAAATTCTCCGCATTTATCGTAGAAAAAGGAACTCCAGGATTTACATTTGGTACAAAAGAAAAGAAAATGGGTATCCGTGGTTCAGCTACATATGAATTGATTTTCCAGGATTGTCGTATTCCTAAAGAAAATCTTCTTGGACCTATGGGCAAAGGTTTCGCAATCGCTATGCACACATTAGATGGTGGACGTATCGGTATTGCAGCTCAGGCTCTTGGTATCGCAGAAGGTGCTTTAGATGCTACAATTGCTTATGTTAAAGAAAGAAAACAGTTTGGCAGAGCAATTGCTGCACAGCAGAATACACAGTTCCAGCTTGCTAATATGGCTACACAGGTAGAAGCTGCTAAGTTACTTGTTTATAAAGCAGCAATGGCAAAAGCAACACAGAGAGTATACTCCGTAGAAGCTGCAAAAGCTAAATTATTTGCAGCAGAAACAGCTATGGATGTAACAACTAAGTGTGTTCAGTTACTTGGTGGTTATGGTTACATCAGAGAGTACGACGTAGAACGTATGATGCGTGATGCTAAGATCACAGAAATCTACGAAGGAACATCAGAAGTTCAGCGTATGGTTATTTCTGGTAACTTATTAAGATAAGGAGGGAAAATACTGTGAAAATCGTAGTATGTATTAAACAGGTACCTGATACAAAAGGTGGAGTTAAGTTTAAACCAGACGGAACTCTTGATAGAGCAGCTATGCTTACTATCATGAATCCGGATGATAAGGCAGGTCTTGAAGCTGCCCTTAGAATAAAAGATGAAACAGGCGCAGAAGTAACTGTAGTTACTATGGGTCTTCCAAAAGCAGAAGAAGTTCTGCGTGAAGCTATGGCAATGGGTGCTGATAAGGGAATTCTTGTCACAGATCGTGTTTTAGGTGGAGCTGATACATGGGCAACATCTACAACAATCGCCGGAGCACTTAGAAATATTGATTATGATTTAATCATCACAGGTCGTCAGGCTATCGATGGTGATACTGCACAGGTAGGACCTCAGATTGCAGAACACTTAGATCTTCCTTTAATTTCCTATGCACAGGATATTAAAATCGAAGGAGACAGTGTAATCGTTCAGAGACAGTACGATGACAGATATCATGTTTTAAAAGCTAAATTACCATGTGTTATCACAGCACTTTCCGAATTAAATGAGCCACGTTATATGACTCCAGGCGGAATCTTTGATGCATATGATACAGAGATTACTACATGGGGAAGAAAAGACCTTAAAGATGTTGATGACAGCAACTTAGGTCTTGCAGGTTCTCCAACTCAGATCGCAAAAGCTTCTGATAAGGTACGTAAAGGTAAAGGTGTCATGATGACAGCTGAAACAGCAGAAGAAGGCGTTGAGTACATCATGGACAAACTGTTAACAAAGCATGTTATCTAATTGTAAAGGAAATGTGGTGAATAGAATGAATTTAGAACAATATAAAGGTGTATTTATCTATGCTCAGCAGGTTGACAATAAGATTGATGCCATTGCTTTAGAATTACTTGGAAAAGCAAATGACCTTGCTGCAGATTTAGGAACAGACGTAACAGCAGTTTTAATCGGTTCTGACGTAAAAGGCTTAGTTGATGAACTTGCTGAATACGGCGCAGATAAAGTTATCGTAGTTGATGACCCTGAATTAAAAGAATACAGAACAGAGCCATATACACATGCACTGGCATCTGTTATCAATGAATACAAACCGGACATTCTTCTGGTTGGAGCAACAGCAATCGGTCGTGACTTAGGACCTCGTGTTTCCGCAAGAGTTGCAACAGGTCTTACAGCAGACTGTACTGTTCTTGAAATTGGTGAATTCAAAGCTCGTGGAGATAAAGAACCTCGTCAGGGTCAGTTATTAATGACTCGTCCTGCATTCGGTGGTAACACAATCGCTACAATCGCTTGTCCTAACCATCGTCCACAGATGGCTACAGTTCGTCCTGGTGTTATGCAGAAGAAAGAGCCTGTTGCAGGAGCAAAGGCAGAAGTTATTGAATATAATCCAGGATTTACTCCAAATGACAAATATGTTGAGATTCTTGACATTGTGAAATCTGTTACAGAAACAGTTGATATCCAGGCTGCTAAGATTCTTGTATCTGGCGGACGTGGAGTTGGCTCTGCTGAAAACTTTGCATTATTAGACGATTTAGCAGAGGCACTTGGCGGAACAGTTTCCTGCTCTCGTGCAGTTGTAGATAACGGATGGAAACCAAAAGATTTACAGGTTGGTCAGACTGGTAAGACAGTTCGTCCTAATGTTTACTTTGCAATTGGTATTTCCGGAGCTATCCAGCACGTAGCTGGTATGGAAGAATCTGATATCATCATCGCTATTAATAAAGATCCAGATGCACCTATTTTTGATGTAGCTGATTACGGTATCGTTGGTGATGCATTAAAGATTGTTCCTAAGTTAACAGAAGCAATCAAGGCACAGGTTAAATAATAATTTAACTTTAGATGTTATGTAAAAGTTAAATATATTTTGTCTCAGATGTTTTGTTTATTGGCGATTCATTATTAAAAGAAAAATATACGCGATTTTTTACTGAACTCTATAAAATATATTGAAACAGGGAATCTTTTTATAGATTCCCTGTTTAGATGAAATAATAAGACTGCAGTTTATAACTGTGGTCTTTTTTATTTTACAGGAAATTATCCTCCTCCACTTTAGTTCTAATGAAACAATCACTATGTGATTTATATCAGATGTGAGATGACTCCCATCTCGCAGCAAGAATGCCGGGGCATTCTTGAAATAATTTTAAATAAGTATAAAGACAATCTGTTTATCATTAAATTTACATAATTCGTCAAAAAAGGTGGAAATTAGATTTAAATATGTTATAATACTCTTGCAGCACTTAACAAAGATATGAGAGGAGGCATTTATGGCACAGATTATTGCTTCTACGAAAGAGATATCTAATAAGAAACAGGCATTGGTGACATTGAGTAATTCATTGAAAACACAACTTACTGATTTAGAAACCCTGGGGAGTAGTCTTAATTCTATGTGGGAAGGAGCTGCAAAGGAGAAGTATTCGAAACAACTGAAAGTAGATATTGTAAAGATGCAGAGTTTACTTAGGACAATTTTAGAATTTATACTGATACTTGAGAAGATTATTATGATTTATAATAAGGCTGAGAAGAAGAACGAAGTAACTGCAGTAAGTTAGAGCAGAGTAATGTGTCCTCGGAGTCTTCTGACGAATTTAAGCATAAAAAGATTCCGAGACATTCTTTAAGTTAATTGTTAAGGAGGATTTTATGGCAGATTTAATTAATGTAACTCCAGAGAAGTTAAAGTCAACCGCAGTTTCTTTTCAACAGACCGGTCAGAATGTTAAGCGAACGACCTCAGATATGCTTCAGTTGGTGAGGGGAATCAGTAGTTCTATTTGGAGTGGTGAGGCAAGTAGCTCATTTATTAACAAGTTTAGTGGATTAGAAGCAGACATTAATAAAATGTGCAAGATGATAGAAGAAGAAGCGCAGCATTTAACTTCTATTGCACAGGAATATATATTAGCAGAAGAACAGAATAAACAAGTTGCGGCAACGTTAAAGAATAATGTTATCAGCTGATGATACAGTTGATATAGATAAGAAATGGTATCAGTTGTGATTTTCTGCCATGATAAAAGGGAAGCAGATTTTTTTTGTAAATTGTGCGACCAGTGTGTGGCAATTATAAATAACGAGCGTTTACAGTGTTGCATTGTGAGTGGTGAAGAGTATAAGAAGATGAACATAGAGAGAATACCGGTTGCAGATTTAATTGTAGCGGAAGTAATGAATTCTGTAGATTTAAGGAAGTTGATCCATATACGAAAGTGTTCGCCTAAAGCAAAGCTTTTGATTTTAAGTAGTCTTCAGATTTCGCCGGAGTACTATGTGATTCCGGAAATTTCACCGGATATGTTGTTACTAAAGCCATATATATATTCTAAAGCATACAAAGTTATTCATAAAATCTTTTCCTGGGTGTACAGGGATCGATATAGAAGACAAGGGATGAATAATATATTGCAAGTTTTGACAGGAGGAGAGTACTATTATTTTGATTATGCAGATATTAGTTATCTAGAAGCAAGAGATAAAAAGATTATATTGCATTTACAGAAGCAGGAGTTTTCTTTTTATAGTTCATTACAGAAGTTAGAAAGTAGTCTGCCGGATTATTTTGTGCGTTGTCATCGAAGTTATATTGTAAATTTTATGTCTGTTCAAAAAGTAGATTTAATGAACAGCGTGTTTTATTTGGATAAAAGAACAGTTATTCCGATTTCTCAAAAATACAAAGCTAAATTAGTAAAAATTTTTCAACGCAATAACACAGAGAATCTTCTGTTTCATCCTCAATAAACAGGGGAGAAATTACTAAAATTTAATCAGTATCAAAGAGGGAATCAAAACAAAAACATAGGGATTATAGGGCTGATTTAAGTTGACCCTGGTTTGTAACAGTGGTAAAATAGACTCATGATTTTTTTTTAACAAGCGCAAAAGTGGTTAGGAGGAGAAGCATGAGTTTTATTAAAGAATATGCACAGAAGCTTGTCACAGCAGAAGAAGCAGTTAAGGTAGTAAAATCACATGATTGGGTGGATTATGGTTGGACAACAGGTACACCGGTTGCCTTAGATGCAGCATTAGCAGCCAGAGCAGATGAATTAGAAGATGTAAAGGTTCGTGGGGGAATTTTATTAAGAGAACCTGAAATCTTTAAAGTAGATAATGTGGCAGAACATTTCACATGGAATTCCTGGCATATGGGTGGATTAGAGAGAAAAGCAATCAGTAAAGGTTTTGCTTTTTATTCTCCATTAAAGTATTCAGAGCTTCCACGTTATTACAGAGAGAATATCAAACATCTTAATGTTGCAATGTTCCAGGTAGCGCCAATGGATAAGCATGGATTTTTTAATTTTGGACCGAATGCATCACATATGATGGCTGTTTGTGAGACAGCGGATGTTATCATTGTAGAAGTTAATGAGAATATGCCTCGTTGCTTAGGTGGATTTGAAGAAGGAATCCATATTTCCCGCGTAGATTACATTGTGGAAGGTCAGAATCCTGCTATTGGAGAATTAGGAGCAGGTGCACCTCCAACAGAGGTAGATAGAGCGGTAGCACAGCTTATTGTGGAGGAGATTCCAAACGGAGCATGTCTCCAGCTTGGTATTGGCGGAATGCCTAATACAGTAGGTTCTATGATTGCAGAATCTGATTTAAAGGATTTAGGTGTACATACAGAGATGTACGTAGATGCATTTGTTGATATTGCAAAGGCAGGAAAGATTAATGGTTTAAAGAAGAATATCGATAAAGGACGTCAAGTATATGCATTTGGAGCTGGTACGAAGAAGATGTACGATTATCTGGATGATAACCCAGAATGTATGAGTGCGCCAGTTGACTATACTAACAGTGCGAAAACAATTGCACAGATTGATAACTTTATTTCTATCAATAATGCAGTTGATATTGACTTATATGGTCAGGTTAATGCAGAGAGTGCAGGTGTGAAGCAGATTAGTGGAGCAGGTGGACAGCTTGACTTTGTTCAGGGAGCATATTTATCTAAAGGTGGTAAGAGCTTTATCTGCTGCTCTTCTACATTTACTTCAAGAGACGGTGTAAAACATACAAGAATCAGACCTACTTTGGCAGAAGGTTCTACAGTAACAGACACTCGTCCTAATACACATTATGTAGTAACAGAGTTTGGTAAAGTATGTCTTAAGGGAATGTCTACATGGCAGAGAGCGGAAGCATTAATCAGTATTGCTCATCCTGATTTCAGAGACGAATTAATTAAAGAAGCAGAAAAGATGCAGATCTGGAGAAGAAGTAACAAATAATAAATAGATTGCATTTTTTAAAAGTATAATAAAACCTCACACACAAAGGATAATAAACAGTAAGTTTACAGTAGCTTTGTGTGTGAGGTTTTTGTATTTTTAATATCTATTACAGATGAATGGTTATTTTAAAACAAGGTTATCTATGTTTCTTATGATAATAGTTGATTTACCGGTTACATCTGTTTGGACTTCAAAGTTAGCCAGTTTGTTATAAGTTTCCATAGGGATGGATATTTCAATTCCGCTATCGGTTACCATAAACTGCTTTTCTAATTTCTTTACAGTATTTTCATTGGTGACAGTAAAGTTGTCATATTGGAGATCATATTGTTCCATTTTTTCGTCAAATTCTGATTTTTTTTCAGGACTTTTTCCAAAGAGTTTATTTCCGATTTCTTCTACATCAAAAGATTTGCGATCTACATATTCTTTTTGTAAGGCACTTTTTGTATCCATCTTTGTTTTTAAATCGGCACCGTCATATTTATTGGAAATATTATTAATAACACGTGTCAGTATATTTAACTTCTTTTTAGGTGGAATATTAGTATGGCAGATGAGAAAGTTTTCAGATAAATAATATGCTTTTTCACCATTGATTTCATATCTTTTTTCCAGAAGTTTTATATGATAATCTGACAAATTAATAATTACAGCTTCAGGAATTCTTGAAGTTGCTGAGGGAAGAAGGGCTCTTGATTTAACAATTCCGGTATTGATAACAGGAATGTTAGAATCATTACTATTAAGATTAGTACCTTCAGAATCCGATGCAGTAATTTCATGGGTATAACTTTCTTTATAATTCATTTTTAAGAGAGCAAGGTAGATGGTTCCTTCAGCCTGGAAAGTTACGAATAGAAGGTCAGCAGCAGGAATATCTAATCCTTCTCCCATGGCAATATAAAGTTTGTTTGCAATTGCCTGGCTTGTTTCTATAAAAGAGGCATCATCAGATTCATCCCAGGTTTCAAGGATAGAGTAAATTGGTGATGCTTCTGGATTAAACTCACAGTTCTTGGTATCGTCGCTGGAAACGATTTTATAAATGTGGTTTCGAATAAAGTCATGTAAATCTGGACCGGGATCTAAGAGAGTATTAGATAATATACATTCTCCGCGATTTGTGTCTAGAATATGTAAAATAGCTTTTCTTATAACGATATCATCTTTTGCTATCATAGGGGCAGCTCCTTTGTTTTTATTTGATTAAATAGTATAAGATTAGGGTTAAAAGGTCAAAACTCCGTTCGTGCCAGAATTATGAGAGTAGCGTTAGCTATGGAATAATTCGTGACATCAAGTTAGGGACAAAATACTTTTTGCCCCTAACACCACAGTATATCACTTTAGGGGAAAAGAAGCTATGAGATTTTTGATTTTTATATATGGAGAAAAGTATGGAAGACGTTTTTTACTTTCAGAAGATGCGAACCAAAAGTGCAGGATACTACTTACGAAAGATGAGTTTTCCATAGAACAGACGATGTTTTTGGAATTGGAATATATAATGCAGGAATGGTATGTTAAGGAAACAGCTTACTATAAAGTAAGCAAAAAACAGTTTTTTCAAACGGAAAGGGTGGAAGAGAATCAAGCTGTTTTTTATAAGTTGAATACAGGACGGAAATATATTTTAAAAATCGGTGAAAAAAATATTTCTATACAATATATACGTTGTAAATATAATTGGAGTGCCTATCGAACATATAGATTAAAAGTTTGCAGAATAGTAAAGCAGTCAAATAAAGTTTTTCTGACGGGAGATGATTCGGAGCAGATTCCCTGTGTGAGCATTTTAAATAAAAATGGTCAATGGTTTTTAAATAATTATGGAATAGAACCAGTATACATTAATGGAGATTTCATAAAAGAGAATAAGAAACTGAGTTATGGAGATATTATATATTTTTCTGGAAGAATTTTTTTGTTTTTTGATGATTTTATTGCGGTAGAACAGACAGAAGAAGAGATAAGTGTATTTTGCTTAGAAGAAATAAAGGTGAATGAATTTATACAGGATAAGGGCGTTATAGCTCCTATGTTAAAAGAAAGTTTTCACAGGGCACCAAGAATTATGGAACATTTAGAGAAGCTTACATTACAGATTGAGAATCCACCTATATTGGGAATGTTGGGAATGGAAGAACAACGTTCTGTATTTATGGATATAGGTGCGGTTTTGAGCATGATGTTTCCGATGTTGGGAATGAATGTATTTTTAATATATGGGATGAGGACAGAAGAAAATCAAGCAGGTACATATATATATTCAGGAATATTTATGGTTGTTATATCAGTAATGTGTTCTCTTTTGTGGATTATGATTTCCAGGCAATATGAGAAGAGAAAAAGAAAGGAACGAACGGATAGAAAGAAGAATGCTTACAGAAGATATTTGCATAAAAAAAGTATGCAGATTAAAGAACAATATGAAAAAACTTATAAAGTATTACAAAGTCGTTATTTATGTGCAGACAGGTATGTGAATAATTCACTGTTATTTTTATATTTGTGGAACCGAAATCCCTATCATGAAGATTTTTTAAAATATAGAGTAGGTACCGGGAATATACGGTTTCCTATGGAAATAAAGTTTGTGGGAGAAGTGTCTTATGAGGAAGAAGGTGTGCTGTGGCAGGAAGCAGAAAAGATACGAGAACATTATAATATCATGCATCAGATTCCGATGTTGTTAGATATAACACAATATGATCAAGTCGGGGTTATAGAAGCAGAGATGGATGATGGAATGATAATCGTGCGGAACCTGATATTACAGATTGCGCTATGTAATTGTTATACAGAGGTAAAACTGGCATGTATATATGATAAAAATAAAGTTATGCAATATGAACAGTGGGGATTTTGTCGATGGCTGCCACATATATGGGACAGTGATAGAAGAAAGCGCAATATTGCAGAAAATCTATCAGAAGCAAGAGAATTATTTTACAGGCTGCTTCAGGTATTTAAAGAAAGAGAAAGAATATCTACACCAGGTCGATCAGAGCAAGGACTGCCTCATTATATTTTATTTATTGCGGAAGAAAAATATCTGGATGGAGAAATGTTTTCCAAATATATTTTTAATAAAAAAGAGAATTACGGTCTAACAGTTATATGGCTTGTGGAAAGAAGAGAACAGTTGCCTAATACATGTAAATTAGTATTGGAAAGAAGTAAGGAGTTTTCAGGGTGGTATGAAATAGAACGGCATAGTCAAAAAAGGGAAGAGATATATTTTGATTATATAAAAAAAGAAGCGGCGGAACGATTAATAAGAACTATTTCAGGAATAAGGGTAGCGGAGATAGAAGAAAAGAAGGACATTCCTGACACAATTGATTTTTTAAAAATGTATGGAGTTATGACAGTGAAGGAACTTGATATAGAAAGTCGTTGGAGACAGAACAGTATTTATGAGAGCTGCCGGGTTTTGATTGGAAAAAAAGCGGGAGGTGAATCTTGTTATTTAGATATCCATGAACGTTATCATGGACCGCATGGCTTACTTGCAGGCACTACAGGTTCAGGGAAAAGTGAAGTACTTCAGACGTTCATACTGTCAATGGCCATAAATTTTAGTCCTGAAGCAGTTAATTTTTTGCTTATAGATTATAAAGGAGAAGGAATGTCAGGATTATTTTCTGAGCTGCCACATATTTCCGGAGGAATTTCAAACTTATCAGATGGACAGGCTTACAGGGCAATGATATCCATAAAAAGTGAAAATAAACGAAGACAAAAGATATTTAAGCAGTGGAAGGTTAATAATATTAATGATTACACAAAGCTTTTTATTGCGGGAGCTACAAGCGAAGCAATTCCGCATTTATTAATTGTTATAGATGAATTTGCAGAATTAAAAAAAGCAGAACCGGAATTTATGCAGGAACTGATTAGCGTGGCTCAGGTCGGGAGAAGTTTGGGAGTTCATCTTATATTGGCAACACAAAAACCGGGAGGAGTTGTTGATGATAAAATATGGAGCAATTCACGATTTCGTATTTGTCTTAAAGTACAGGAAAGAGAGGATAGTATGGACATGCTTCATAACATGGATGCCTGCCAGATTGCACAAACTGGAAGGGGGTATTTACAGGTTGGGAATAATGAGGTCTATGATTTATTTCAAGCTGGCTGGAGCGGAGCGCCGTATAGGGAAGAATGTAGAAAAGCGGTAGCACAGATGATTAATCTAGATGGTACTCCTTGTTCTGTAAAAAATACTTTTGTAAAAGAAACGTTTGAACACGAGAAAGAAATAACGCAGTTGCAGGCAATAACAAAGTATATAGCTCACTTTGCAAAGAAATATAACTACAGAGCAGGTACGCGATTATGGATGGATCCTTTGCCGAAATATTTATATTTAGAAGATATTATAGAAGAGAATAAAGATAAGAAAGGTAAGGAGCAGCGAATACAGCAGTTATTTTGTAATGAGGGAATACAAATTTGTCTAGGAGTATTTGATGATCCGGAAAACCAGGAACAGCCAAAGTTTTATTTCAATCTTATGGAATGTGGCCATGTTGGCATTGGAGGAAGGAGTGTTTCGGGTAAAAGTACTTTCCTGCAGACCTTTATATTTTCTTTATTAAATACGTATTCAGAAAAAGATATTATTTTGTATATTTTAGATTTTAATGGTGGAGGAATGGATATTTATGCGGTTGCATCGCAGGTACAGCAAGTGATAAAGGAAGAGGAAGAAGAAAAAACGGATAGATTATTTGAAGGTATCAGAGAAGAATTAAAAAGAAGAAAGAAAATGTTATCGGGAGGTAATTTTAATCAATATAAAAATAGAATGGGGGAAGAAGAGAGCATTCCCCTTATGGTGATTGTATTAGATGGTTTTGAGGAGTTTTGCACAGTGACGTATCAAAAATATGAAGATATATTGTATCAAATATTAAGAGAAGGGGAAAAGCTTGGGATATTAATGATAATAACAGTAGAATCTTTTTCAGGTATGAATATATCTATGAGATTGTCAGATCTTTTAAAGACCAGAATTTGTTTTTATATGAAGGATACTTATTCCTATACAGAAGCGTTTAATATAATACAGATTCCTGTTTTACCTAAAAAGGGGATACCAGGGAGGGGAATTGCTTATTATGGAGAGCGGATTTTAGAATTTCAGACAGCATTGGCAGTGAAAGAACAGAATGATTACAGGAGACAGGAGAAAATAAGGCAGATATTGGACAGGAGAGTGGCAGTGTGATATATGTGGATATTTTTGTTGCTGGAGTAGGAAAGTGGTACGAATTTAGATGTGAAGAAACGGAGATAGTGAAGAATATTATAAAAGAAATATATCATACGGTGATGAATATAGAGTTTACAACTTGTACTAAGCTGGAAGAAAAAAATTTAGAGAGAGGAAAAGAGAGAATAAAAGAAGAAAATTTATATTTGGCATGTATAGAGAGTAAGGTTGTGCTGAATCCCAATGTACGGTTAGAGGAATGTGTGGTGAACAATGGAAATAGATTAATACTTTTTGACAGGTGTGATTTATAAATGCTGAAATTGGGATCTGTATTAGATGGTAAATATAAAATAATATCTGTAATTGGACAGGGAGGGATGAGTACAGTATATCTGGCAAGGCACCAACGGTTAAATAAAGAATGGGCAGTAAAAGAAATAAGCAGAGAATATTGTGAAAACTATGAAATGATAAGCAGACAATTAGTATTAGAAGCAGATATTCTAAAAAAATTAAATCACCCGGGTTTACCAAAGATTATTGACATCATAGAAAAAAAGGATGTTATCTGGATGGTTATGGAATTTATTGAAGGAAAGACATTAAAAGAAGTTCTGAAAGAAAGAGGAAGGATTCAGGAAACAGAAGTATTATCCTGGGGAAAACAGCTGTGTGAGGTGCTGTCTTATCTGCATTCTAGAACTCCGCCGATTATTTATCGAGATTTAAAGCCGGATAATATCATATTAAAAAAAACAGGAAGACTGGTGCTGATTGATTTTGGAACGGCACGTGAATATTGTTATGAAAAGAATAGTACAGATACGACATATTTAGGAACTAGAGGATATGCGGCACCGGAACAGTACGGAGGAATGGGACAGACGGATGAGAGGACGGATATTTACTGTCTGGGAGTTACTTTATATAGTATGCTAACTGGTTACAGTCCGGAAAAACCACCTTATAAAATTTATCATCAACAATATTGGGGAGAGAATATATCCTGTGAGATAAAAGAAGTTATTTTAAAATGTATGCAATTAGAACCAGATATGCGGTATCAGAATTGCAAAGAGCTTTCTTATGCGTTTTCTCAAGTAGATTATAAGAAGCATACTTCTTTAAAAACAGAAAAGAGGAAAGTAAAAAAATTAATAGTCTTTATTGTATTGTTACAAATATCAGGTATGTTTAGTTTAGGCTGTAAGGAGGCTGCTCATTTTTATAAAGAAAAAGCAATTACTGTTTATATAGAATCCTCAGAGAAAAGTATAGATAAGAAAAAAGCGGAACAATATTATAAACAGGCATTGCTTCTTATACCAGATGAAAAAGCAATTTATCAAAGCCTGGTAAAATATTTTATTCATCCGAACAATTTTAGTGTGGAAGACGCTTCAATTTTGACAAGCGTTGTAATGACTACATGTAAGGAAAAGACTGTATTAGATATTTTTAAGGAAAATAAACGAGAAGGATATATGGAATTTTGCTATGAGGTAGGACTGGGATATTTCTATGATATGGGTGGCATTACAGGAAAAAGTGCATCAGAAAAATGGTTTTGTGATGTAGTTGATTTGTTAGATGACGGAAAAAAGAAAAAGACTTTTGATGAAGGTAAGAAAAAGAGGGTAATAGCTTATGCAAATATAGCAAGATATTATAATACTTTCTTGATTAATGGAGTTGATAAGAGTGGAGAACGAGAAAATAAGGATTTTCTAGATTTTTATAATGAGTTATGTATATTAAATCAATTTAAAATTACGGAAAGGAGTTCAACTTCGGATATTTCTGCTGCATATCTAATTTCTAAAGAAGTTGCGATAGAAATAGCGAATTATGCAGATGAATTTTTAAGGATGAAAGAGATAAACAGAGAAATGTTAAAAAAACAATTGATAAAGATAAACGGAAGAATGCGATATTTTGAAAGAGCAAAGAAAAACGGGAAAGAATTAGAGAATCTTTTACAAGATGCTCAAAGAAGAGTAGAGATGGCTGATGGATTTAAGTATGAGGGGGATGAAGGAGATGAGGGAGGAACTTAATGCAGATTTATTAAGAAGAATTGCGTACCTGACAAAAGGGCAATTAATGGGGGAGATATTATTTTATATTTTTTTGCTTAGCAGTATAATTTATTTGATGGTGGGAAAAGTATATAAATCAATAGTTTGTATAAAAGAGTTCAGAAAGAAAAAAAGTATTTGGATACTTCCGTTTATTTTATTGGGAATCGCAGGATTAGTATGGAATACTTACGGATGTCAGGTAAAGGCGGCATCGATGCTGGAGAACGAAGATACAGAGTCAGAGATGGTGATTGATAAAAAGCATCCTGAAATACAGGGAGATATATTCGTTGAAGAAGGTGAAGTAGAGGATACGGCAGGAAATCATGCGATATCTGCTGAAACAGGAAAGGAGGGGGCGGAAAGCGAAGAGTTTATTATAGATAATTCAGCGCCGAAATTAACTGTTAATTATGAAGGTGTTTTGAATATTATGGATAAAGATTCTGCAATATGGAATATAAACGAAACACTGCATAACAATGAAGGAAAAGTGACGTCTTCACAAAATCAGATTTTTTGTGGAAAGGAGAATGGAATTTCTATATGTATAGAAGAAGAGAATATTGTGCCGGAAGATATTGAAATAAAATTATATCGTATGTCATACGGAAAAAAAGGACAGTGGGAACAAGAAGAAGTACCGGAGTCAGATATAAGTAAAAAAATAATAAGATTAAAAGAAAATCAACAACCCCAAGGAATATTTCTCTATGCTATTAAAAATCTTGAAGACGGACATTATAGAGTTAAGATACATTGTACGGATAAAGCAGGAAATGTAATGGAAGCAGAAAGAAATAGTGAGACAGATAAATGTATAGATAATGGATGGTATGAAAGTCCGATATATACAGTAGATACCGTTTCACCGATTATAACAGAGGTGTTTTGCAATCAATATCCGGTAAGAGAAAAAGAAGACCGACAGTACTTCAAAAATGCTCCTGAAATTATTATTCGTATACAGGAAGAGAATTTTAATAAAGCTAATTTTTCAGTAGATGGGAAGATGTTTTATGCAGATGGAAAGAACATGGAAAAAGAATGGAGAACACTAAAAAAGCAAGCAGATCATCTACAATGGAAATCTTATTATAAAGATGGGATAAGGATAAATGAAGCAAGGATGAAAGCAGCTATAGAAGCAAATTATACTATACTGTTTCAAAGTACAGATGGAGCGGTTCATAAGGGAAATCAAAAAGAACTGAAAATTACATATGATGCAAAAAAACCGGAGATTATTTATACAGGGCAGAATGATCAAAAGGAACAGTTAGTTTTTAGACCAGAGATGCAGAAAGAGGGAAAGAGTTTTTTTACATTTCGCAGATATCCATTTTTTCGATATTTTAGTATGAAACGCATATGTGCATCTATTCAGGTAAGAGATGAAGTCAGTGGAGTTGAAAACTTGAGTTATATGTTTGTGCCATATGGAAGTGATGATGGCAGAGAAGAATGGTCTGTTTTGAAGAATGAAGGAGAAAAGCAGAATCTATCAGAGCTGACAACAATTGTGTTACCTGCACAGCAAAATTTTAAAGGCTATTTAAAAGTTTATGGACAAGATTATAGTGGAAATGTCGGAGGAATTGTAAAAAGTAAAGGAATGGTTTCTGAAGATGAACAATTACATGAACAAGTAAGTAAAATCTCTTTAAAAATACCGGAAGCAGTTTTTACGGATGAGAAAGAAAAGCTAAATTATTATAATAAAGCAGTTCTCGTTGAAGCGGTCTTTGAGGATGAACAGTCGGGAATTTGTAAAACCAGTCTGTGTGGAAAAGTAAATAATAAGGAAATGCATGAGGATAGCAGCATAGTGGTTTGGGATGCTGAGGATACAGTATATAGAAAAAGACAGCGGCTTACATTAGAAGAGAAAAGCTTTAGATATTCAGATTCTGATCATCCAATAATGATTCAAGGAAGCATGACAGATAATGCAGAACATGTAAGTGAAGAGGTTTTGGAACAGGGAATCATTATTGACACTGAAAAGCCGGTTATAAAGGTGGAGTATGATAGAAATAATCAAACAGAATATTATAATACAGAAAGAAAAGCAAGAGTAATAGTTAGAGAGCGCAACTTTAGACCTGAGTTGGTGAAGTGGGATATAAAGGGAAGTAATCAGGAATATCATATGGGCGAATGGAAAACGACAGAAGATATACATACATGCGAGATATATTTTGATAAAGATGGAGAAGATTATGCAATTAATCTTTCTGTGACAGATAAGGCAGGGAATGAGTCGGAATGGAAAGACAGGGAGTATTTTACGATTGATAAAACGCTTCCGGAAGTTTCTATTGCCATAGAGAATAATACGGATTATGAAAAAGAAAATCAGCTTTTATATTTTAACACAGATAAAACAGTGGTATTTTGCATAAAAGATAAAAATTTTGATGAACATAAGGTTGAATATGATATAAGAGCAATAAAAGCAGCGGATAAAAGGAAACAGATAGATGCAAACAATACAGAATCCTATGTCAGAAATGGAGAAAAGCATTATAGGTATCTGACTTTAAAAGAGGAGGCGCACTATTACATTCAGATGCGATGTACAGATAAAGCCGGAAATGAATCTGAAAAAAAGAAAATAGAGTTTGTAATAGATAAGACAGTTCCCAATATTACGATAAAAGGAGTCGAGAATGAAGCGGTATATGAAGACAGAGTAATAATGCCTGAGGTAATATGTGAAGATAAATATCTGGATGTGGATTCTGTAAAGGTGTATTTATTAAAAGCAGGTGGTGAATCGGTTTCGAAAGAAGACTGGAATTATGAAAGAACGGAGGATAAAAAGAAGGTACAGATTCAATGGGAGAATTTAAGACAAAATAAGTCAAAAGACGGTATTTATCAATTATTTATTAAGGCAAATGATAAAGCAGGAAATAAAATAAAGGATAATTATAAGGTTATTTTTCGAGTAAATCGTTGGGGTGCAGATTTTATTTTGAATCATAAGATAAAAGAAAGTATAGATGGACATTATTTAAGAGAAGAACCCAATATTATATTAAAAGAACGATGTGTAAAACAGACAAAATCAAGAGTGATAATTTTAAAAGATAATGAAGAAAGAAGAACTTTGAAAGGAGAATATGTAAAAGAGTGTATAATCGCAGATAAAAAATCAGAAAAATACGGATGGTATGAGAAAAGCTATAATATAAAAAAAGAGAATTTTACAGAAGAGGGAGAATATCTCGTTACAATTCAGGAAGATTCTAAGGAGAAGAAAATACATTTTGTTATAGATAAAACACCACCAGTAGTTCATATTAGTAATCTAGAAAAAGATATTTATGAGGAAGAAGAACATAGCTTTACAATCGGTATAATGGATAATTATGCCTTTGAAAAAATGGAATTATATGTAGAGAAAAGTACGATACCTTTGTATAAGAAAAAGGTGCAGAAATTTATTATAAAGCCGGAAGATTTAGATAAGAATCATATGGTGAATCAGAAGATTACAGAAGATACAGCGTATCAAACGATACATTATATTGCATGGGATAAAGCAGGAAATAAGCTGGATTCTAATGATAATGGAGATACAAGGAAGTGTCTTGTAACTACGAATAAGCCTGTAAAAGAATATTATAAAAATAATCCTAAATCACAAATAATAATGGGGATAGTAATAGCTGCTACTGTATTTACAAGTGGGTGCATAGCCTTTTACAATAGAAAAAAGCATAGATAATAATATAGATAAAAATATAGATAAAAATACGGGAGGGAAGCCTTTGACGTGAAAAAATTTTTCTGCTATAGTGAACTTAATTATGGAAAACAGGAGTACAAAAGCGTATGGATTTTAAAGTGGGAGAAGTTATCAAAATGAAAAAGAAGCATCCTTGCGGTGCGAATGAATGGAAGTTACTTAGAGTTGGAATGGATTTTCGGCTGCAATGTATGAAGTGCGGAAGAGAAGTAATGGTTCCGAGAAAGCTTGTAGAAAAGAATTTTCGAGGATATATCAGCCAGGATGTCTAATATGTCTGATCTGTCTGATGGTAAAAATGAATAAAAAAAGAGTAATATCAGAAGAGATTTTGTACAGTAAAATTTTAAAATGAAACTTGAGTTTGTAAAGGTTCTGTGATATAATGGACAACTGTAATGTGTAAAAATCCTTGTTCTCTTAAGTATTTAAGAGAGCCAGAAAGACCAAAAGGAGGTGCAAATGACCATGAATAAGTATGAATTAGCTCTGGTTATTAATGCAAAAATCGAAGATGACGCTAGAACAGATGCCATTGAAAAGATTAAAGCTTTAATCGAAAAATTTGGCGGAGAGATTACTAACGTTGATGAATGGGGTAAGAAGAAATTAGCTTACGAAATTCAGAAGATGAGAGAAGGATATTACTATTTCATCCAATTCGATGCATCAGCTGAGTGTCCAGCAGAGATTGAACGTCGTGTTCGTATCATGGAACCAGTTATGAGATACTTATGCGTTAAACAGGATGCATAACGAATAGGAGGAATTCCATGAATAAAGTAGTTTTGATGGGACGTTTAACCAGAAACCCGGATGTCAGATATTCTCAGGGTGAGAAGGCAACGTGCGTAGCAAGATATACTTTGGCCGTAAACAGAAGATTCCGCAGAGATGGTGAACAGGATGCAGATTTTATCAACTGTGTTGCCTTTGGCAGACAGGGAGAATTTGCAGAGAAGTATCTAAAACAGGGTACAAAGATTGTCATTTCCGGAAGAATTCAGACAGGTAGTTATACCAATCGTGACGGTGTTAAGGTTTATACAACAGATGTTGTTGTTGAAGAACAGGATTTTGCAGAGAGTAAGGCAGCTGCATCCAGCTACACAGGTGGATATCAGCAGCAGGGAGGATATACGAATGCTCCAGAGCCACAGGCTGCACCTGCACCAACAAGCCGTCCAGCCCCAAGTGAGGCAGTGAGCGATGGATTTATGACAATTCCAGAAGGAATTGAAGAAGAACTGCCTTTTATTTAGAGTTAAGGAATTTTAGGAGGTAATATCAATGGCATATAGCAAAGATCGTGGCGATGCTCCAATGAGAAGAAGAGGTGGCCGCAGAAGAAAGAAAGTCTGCATTTTCTGTGCAGATAAAAATGCAGTAATCGATTATAAAGATGTAAATAAATTAAAAAGATACGTATCTGAAAGAGGTAAAATCTTACCTAGAAGAATCACAGGAAACTGTGCAAAACATCAGCGTGCTCTTACAGTAGCAATCAAGAGAGCAAGACACGTATCCTTAATGCCTTACACAGTAGAATAAGATACTGCCATCAGGCGTGACAGATAAAATAAAAAGTCCAGACCATAGCAAATATAAAATATTTGTTTGGGTCTGGGCTTTTTGTTTTTTACAAAAACATTAAAAGATTTATATTTTGGTTAAAGTAGTTGAAAGAGATAAAAAAACGCGCTATACTATTAAATAACAGGAAAAATATTTGTAGTTGTCGGAAGAAAGGGGGAGTCTCGTGTCTAAAATTAGAATTCATCAGGACTCAGGAGATTTATATGTGAATGTTATCAGTGTGAATTCAAGATATGTAGACTTCATCATTCACAATGATCTATCTATAGATATGAAGGTTCCGGTCGGAATGAGTCGAGAGATGATTGAGAGATATGTTCGTCTGAATGAGACGATTATTTTTCAGGAGTATGAGAAGAAGAAAGTCCGAAATCATCAGATGCTTCCAATTACACTTGATTTAGAAGAAGGAAGAATAGTTTATAGAGCAGGTTTGTATCTTCCGTTTCTTGGGAAGACGGATGTTCTTCTGAGAATAAAGTATCTGTCGGATTTTGACAGAGAAGAGACGAAGATTTATATGGAAGATAAGAAGGAACAGGGAAAACATTTGATTATTAAGACGGATAATGATAGTCAGGAGTTTTTAAGATATTGTATAGTTCGTTATTATAAAAAGTGTGCAGCGGTTATTGTTAAGAAAAAAGTGGAAGAGTTTGCTGCGAAGATGGGGCTTGAGTATAATCAGGTGATGATAACCGGTCAGAATCGGCAGTCGGCACTTCGAAGACCAAGACTTTCTTATCAGAATATCGAAATTAAAAATCAGCTGACTTTATGGGGAAGCTGTAACAGGAAGCATAATCTTAAGTTTGACTGGAAGCTGGCGATGCTCCCGATGGAAATTATAGAATATATTATTGTACATGAGTTGACACATTTAAAGGTTATGAACCATTCGGGTAAGTTCTGGAATGAGATGGAAAAGGTTATGCCTGAATATAGAGAATGTCGTATCTGGCTTGAAAAGCATGGGAAAGAGTATGAGATTTTTTAATTAGGATTTGTCTGTAGAGAATAAAAAAGTGTTATAAAAGAAGAAAATAAAGTATAGAGGTACGGAAATAAAAGAGGATAAAGAAAGATAAAGAAGAATACAGAGGATTATAGAAGAATAGATAAAATACATAAGAATAGATAAGGATAGACAAAGAGAGATTAAGATGGAAAAGGAGCTGTTGTAATCAGATGATTTTATATAGAATATAGATTTCTTAATAGAAAGTATTTCTGTATTTTATATAGAAGAATCTTGATACGATAGTTCTTTTTCTGTTTTTTTGATTGCAAATTATATCAGATGTGAGATGCTCCCATCTCTGTAGATGGCGAGCAACAAATCAGTATCAGTGGAACATTCTTGAATGTATAAGCTACATAATAGATATATGAGATTCGAGTTTTATGGTATACTAACGAAGGTAAGATTATGAGTTGTTGCTAGAGAAAAGGAAAATATTTTATTATGAAACTAGATGAGACGAAGAGACAAAAGATTGTACATCCGATACCGCCTCTTTATGATAAAGATTCAAAAATTTTGATATTGGGAAGTTTTCCATCGGTAAAATCCAGAGAAGAGGCATTTTTTTACGGGCATCCTCAGAATCGTTTTTGGAAGCTTTTGGCAGGTGTTTTTTCTGAGAATAAACCGGAAACGATAGAGGAGAAAAGAGAATTTCTTCATAAAAATCATGTAGCTGTATGGGATGTTATCCACAGTTGTGATATTATTGGTTCATCGGATAGCAGTATTCGTAACGTGGTTCCGAATGATTTATCTGAAATATTAGAGAATGCAGATATTAAACAAATATTTTGTAATGGTGCAAAGTCGTATGAGTACTATAGAAAGTATCAAGAGAAGGAAACGGGTAGAAAAGCGGTAAAGCTGCCTTCAACCAGTCCGGCTAATGCAGCTTTTTCTATAGAGAAACTTACAAGAGCGTGGAAGGAAATTTGTGTTCCGTTGCAGGTAGCACCAACAGGAATTGGCGAGGTTTTACTGAATTGGTATGATTATAATGCAAGAATTTTACCATGGAGAAGTGAGCCAACGCCATATCATGTGTGGATTTCAGAGATTATGCTGCAACAGACTAGAGTAGAAGCAGTGAAAAAATATTATGACCGTTGGATGGAAGTGCTGCCGGATGTGAAGGCATTATCTGAAGTTCCGGATGAAGAACTTATGAAGTTGTGGGAAGGGCTTGGTTATTATAATCGAGCAAGGAATTTAAAGGCTGCTGCACTCCAGGTGATGAAGGAGTTTAATGGGAAAATTCCGGCAGATTATTCAAAACTACTATCTCTTAAAGGCATAGGAGAATATACAGCAGGTGCGATTGCATCGATTGCATTTGGAATTCCGGAACCGGCAGTAGATGGAAACGCTCTTCGAATTTTTTCAAGAATTCTTGCTGAAGATGGTGAAATAAATAAAGCTTCGGTTAAAAAGAAAATAAGTCAGGAAGTGCGACGGGTATTGCCGAAGGAACATCCGGGAGACTTTAATCAGGCGTTGATGGATTTAGGTTCTTCGATTTGTATTCCAAATGGAGAACCATTTTGTGAGAATTGCCCATGGGAGTCTATCTGTCAGGCACATAAATATGGACGGGAAACAGATTTTCCAGTGAAAGCGAAAAAGAAACAGAGAAAAATTGAAAAAAAGGCTGTATTTTTAATAGAAGTATCTGATAAGATTATTTTACACAAAAGGGCAGAGAAAGGGCTTTTAAGTGGATTATGGGAATTGCCTAATCTTGATGGCGAGCTTTCTGCAAAAGAGTTATCTGAACAGATGAAAAAATGGGAAATCGGAGATTATATGATAGAGCCATTGGGTGAAGGAAAGCATATTTTTTCTCATGTTGAGTGGCAGATGAGGGGATATCGTCTTCAAATGAGAGATATTTCAGAGAAACTTTTAGAAAAGGAAGAATGGATTGCCGTATCAAGAGAAGATTTAGAAGAAAAATATGCAATTCCTTCAGCATTTGAATGTTATCGGAAACAAATTTATCGGGGATAGATTTATTCAATAAAAGCTCACTCGCTAAAAAGTAGAAAAACATAAAATAAATAAGAAATAAAAATAGAGTTATAGAAAGGAAACATTATGGAGAAATTAATCGTACTTGGAACAGGAAATGCATCCGTTACAAAATGTTATAATACCTGCTCTATTATTCAGGACAAAAAGGGAAGATACTTTATGATAGATGCCGGAGGTGGGAATGGTATACTTACTCAGCTTGAAAAAATGAATATTCCGGTTACAGAGATTCATGATATTTTCCTTACGCATGAACATACGGATCATCTTTTAGGCATGATCTGGATGATTCGTGTGATTGGTCAGGCAATTCAAAAGGGAAAATATGAAGGAAACTGTACGATTTATTGTCATGATGGCCTGGTAAATGTACTTAAAACTATTTGTGAGCTGACATTGGTTAAAAAGATTACGAAGCTTATAGGAGACAGAATTATTCTTTGTCCGGTACAGGATGGAGAAGAAAAACAGATTTTAGATTATAAAGTCAAGTTTTTCGATATAAGATCTACAAAAGCAAGGCAATTTGGCTTTGTGACAACTTTAAATAATGGAAAGCGTTTGACATTTTGCGGTGATGAGCCATACCAGGAGCATTGTTTTGAATATGCGTACCAGACAGATTACTTTCTGCATGAAGCTTTTTGCTTAGATAAAGAAAAGGATGAATTTAAGCCATATGAAAAACATCATGGTACGGTAAAAGACAGTGCAGAACTGGCGCAGAAGTTAGAAGTAAAGAATCTGTTATTATGGCATACGGAAGATAAAAATATTCGAAAGAGAAAATCTCTTTATAAAAAAGAAGCCAGGAAATATTATAAAGGAAATGTCTATGTACCGTATGACAGAGAAATTATTGAGTTAAAATAATTTCTCTGGAAATGCAGATAAGAGAATTGCTCATTAGAAATATGTCATGCGTTGCATCAACGTATTTTGCGATAAGAATGCTTTGGCATTCTTAAAATGAAAGGGACAGTTTATGAAATTCAGACCATGTATCGATATACATAATGGAAAAGTGAAACAGATTGTCGGTGGCAGTCTTTTAGATAAGGGAGATTATGCAAAAGATAACTTTGTTTCAGAAAAAGATGGAGATTTTTATGCCGGATTATACAAAGATGCCGGACTAAAAGGGGGGCATATTATTCTTTTAAACCCAGCCGGAAGCCAGTATTATGAGGAAGATGTCAGACAGGCCTGCCTGGCGCTTTCGGCTTATCCGGGAGGACTTCAAATCGGAGGTGGGATGACAGCGGATAATGCGGCATTTTTTCTGGAAAAAGGAGCATCCCACATCATCGTGACTTCCTATGTTTTTAAAGATGGAAAGATTAATTATGAAAACCTTAAAAAAATTGTCGCAGTAACTGGAAAAGAACATCTTGTTCTTGACTTAAGCTGTCGAAAGAAAGGTGAAGATTATTATATCGTCACAGACCGTTGGCAGAAGTTTACCGATGTGAAACTTACAGAAAATGTATTATCTGAACTTGCAGAGTATTGTGATGAATTTCTTGTACATGCAGTAGATGTAGAGGGAAAAGCAGGTGGAATCGAAGAAGATATCGCTGCCTTACTTGGCAATTGGGATGGAATCCCGGTAACCTACGCAGGAGGGGTAAGCTCCTTTGAAGATTTAAGAAAGTTAAAAGAACTTGGGAAAAATAAAGTGGATGTAACCATTGGAAGTGCCCTGGACTTATTTGGCGGGAAGATGCCATTCTCCAAAGTGTTAGACGAGATTAAATACTAATTTATGAGGCGAAAGAGACGAAAATAAAAAGAAGAGACCATCGCAACTGTAAAGATATCGCTGCGTAGAAAATGCCTGTTCGGCATTTTTACTTGCTCCCACATTACATTTGCGATGGTCTCTTCTTTTTATTTTCTGTGCTTTGGCTCCACAAAGAATGTATTCAATAATCTTTGGGAGAGAGAGGGGAGGGGACAGAAGATCGTGGCTTATTCTTATTCTGTCCTTCTGGAGCCAAAATACAGAAAAAAGAAATACTGTCCTATCCCAGATGCGGCTTCGGAGCGAGTTTAAGATGCGGATGAGCATCTTAAACACAGCGACTACAGAGCAGATGGGATAGGACAGTATTTCTTTTTTCGTCTGTTCCAAATCTACAGATCAAGAGTTCTCTTTTGACAAGGCAATTGTGATTCCTTTGTACTTTGCTTTATCCCGCAAAATAGTGCCTTTGTCGGATGCCAGATAAGAACAGGCTGTGGAAACAGATAGGACTCCCGTCTGGCTGGCAACGAATTCGGAAGTCTGAATACCGAGCTGACTGATATCCAGATTTTCGATTTCTTCGGTAGGTATAATCTGTAATGGTACATTTAAATTTGCGGCGGTTCCAATAATTCCGGGTTCATCGGATTTCAGTGGGATGGTTGCAATACATTTTAGAGAAAGAGGGTGAATTCCCTCTTCTTTTAATGTCTGTAAAAGTGCCTCCTCAATCGGTTTTTGTTCCATATTTCTCTTGCAGCCGATGCCGGCGCAGATAGTGCGTGGGCGGAGATAGAGAACTGGAGCTGCCTGTGGAACAGTGGAGTTTGATACAAAAAGCCTCTCATCAATTACTACAGCCGGAATATTGGATTCAATAGTATAGGTTTTGAAAAACTCGGAGAGGGGTAAAATAGCAATCATTCCCCGTTTCTGCTCTGCTGCTAATTCCGGATAAAGTTCCGCAGCATTTTTATCGGTAAAGACGTTTACTTTCTTCCCGGAAAGCAACGCACCGCTGATATGTTTTAACTGTCCGATGTTCTCAATTGCCATATCGTGTTTTTTTGCAAAAGTGTCAAAAGAAAGTTCGCCTGCTACATCGGTTGCGGTAGTGATGACAGCTTCGCCACCGGAAATGACAGCCATTTCACGAGCGAGGTCGTTCGCTCCTCCAAGATGTCCGGAAAGGAGACTGATGGCATATTTTCCTTTCTGATCTAAAACGACAACCGCCGGGTCACTCGTCTTATGTACAATTAGCGGGGCAAGAATACGCACAACGATTCCTGTTGCCATGATGCAGATAAGTGAATCGTATTTGCCAAAGCCTGCTTGCAGATTTTCTTTAAAATTTTCTTTATTATAAATATCACCGGGATGAGCGGCAGCCAGTTTGTGAGCAAGTCTTCCGCCTTCATCGGTGAGGTAAAAATAAGCGGTGTTCATAAATAAATCCTTTCGTTTGCTATAAATATACCCCCACTACGGTTTGGCAATGGGGGTAACTATTATACAATAGTTGTTGTTAATCTAAAGATACCAGTGTCACATCATGCTCATGTTCTTCGAGAATACGGATTAAGTCTTCTGTTTTCAGCCATACAGTAGCAGTATTATCATTTGGATGAACTCCGACAAGACCCGGTTCTTCAAGAAAATGCTTATCGAGATAAAAATGTACTTTCTTTTCCGTATCATTTAAGATGCCAAGAGGTGTTACAGCACCAGGGATAAGCCCCATAATGTCCATAAGATTTTCTTCAGAAGCAAAACTTAGAGGACGGGTTCCATTGGCTTTACGAAATTCTTTTAAATTGACACGCTTGTCTCCACGAACAGTGATAAGATAAAAGTTTTTCTTTTTATCATCGCGTACGAAAAGATTCTTTGCATCGGCCTCCGGATATGGAATATCAACTTCTGCAAGTTCCGCCATGTTATAAACTGCTTTATGCTCTGTAATCTCGTGCCAGATATTATTTTCTTTTAAATACTTATAAATGTCCTGTTTATTCATAATAGAGAATCCTCCTGCTCAATTTTTATATATTAGTGTTTTTTCTATTGTATTAGAGCGTGTTCTAACTCTCTCTTTTTCCAGCTCACAAATCCGTACATATCATTTAAAAGAAAAATTGCAAAATTTACTACAACAGGGATGTAGGCAGGGTTTTCAAGTGAGGCAAGCACCCAGAGTACAATTAACACGATATCGTTTGCGGCATATCCCATAGCGTAGTATGAAGAACGCAGCATAGTAAGTGATGCTGCAACAAAACTTGTTACAATAGACAAGGTACTGAATATAATATTTGGTGTATCCAGCCACATAAGGATATAATAAAAAATACTCGTAACGATAATTGTGCTGATAATTAATCCAATGATATGTTTTTTATTTAATGTTTGAATTGCTACTTCGTTTTCATTTTCTTCGGATGGGTTTTGAAGCCATGTGATCGCTGACCAGACAGCCATCGGCAGAGTCATTCCAAGATAGGTGATCATTTCTCCCCAGTAGTGGAAACGGAAAGAAATGATACCATATAAAATGCAGAAAACAATCATCAGAAACTGTGCCCAGACACTTCCCTTTGCAGCAAAAATCAGTGAAGTGACACCGAGGAGTGCCGAGATTAATGTAAGCAAATCTAAATCATTCGTTGCAAGATTTGAAATGATTACAGCAGCGAGGGAGGCAAGCCAGAGCAGCCATTCCTTTTTTGTCAATGTTTTTAATGGGTTACTTAACATAGAAAACACGATTTTCTTTTCTTGCTGGAGCAGCAGGATACTCTCCATCAACATAACCTAACGCGCAGTGGCCGATTCCCTCATATTCCCCTTCAATACCTAAAGATTTCAGGAAATTTTTACCCCAATCGGATTCAAATTCTTCTTTCGCGCGGTGAATCCAACAGCTTCCGATTCCAAGTTCATGAGCTGCAAGCATAAGGTTGCCCATTACAAGGCTGCCGTCATATACATAGGTTGGACGGCTCTTTTTAGCAAGAACAATCAACATGGCAGGTGCACCGTAAAATGGGTCAAAACCTTCTTTCCAACCACCAATCTCGCAGTTCATTTTAGAAATTTCATCACGTAATTCTTTCTTAGTAACCTGAATGATAATAGGAGACTGCTCGCCCATTCCGCTTGCCGCATAAAGCCCCGCTTCAATAATCTGATCTAAAACTTCCTGCGGAACCATATCCGATTTAAATTTACGGATACTTCTTCTTGTTTTCATTTTATTTAATACGTCACTCATAATTTTCCTCCTTAAAAATTTATATTCATAGGGTTCTTTATATTTTGCTAGTAAAAATGTTACCCTACAATTATAATCGGACATTTATCGTAACGCAACAGGATTTTACTATTTAATTCATTTGGGGGAAACAGACGAAAATAAAAATAATAGACAATAACAAATGTAAAGATATCACTGCGTAGAAAATGCCTGTTCGGCATTTTTACTTGCTCTCACATTACATTTGTTATGGTCTATTCTTTTTATTTTCTGTGTTTTGGCTCCAAAAGGAATGAATTCAATAGTCTTGGGGGAAGAGAAGGGGAGAAGTCAGGAGTCTACTGCTTACTCTCTTCGCTATACTGAAGCTTTTTTCAAGTTTCACTGATGATAAGATGATACTACAGGCTATCGCTGTACATGATGTATTTATCATTATGTTGTCACAATATATTATTTTTCTTGACGTATGTCATGCGTTATATGATGCACATCTCGTAGCAAGATAACTCTAAAGGTGACTACTTTAATTTCTCAGGAAAAGACAATCCACTTTATTTTTACTGTTCGTTAAACTAAGCTTCTGACGATACATCTTCCGAGCAAGCAGTAGTCTTCTGATTTCTCCCCCTTCTGGAGCCAAAACACAGAAAAAAGAAATACTGCCATATCCCAGATGCGGCTTCGGAGCGTGTTTAAGATGCGGATGAGCATCTTAAACACAGCGACTACAGAGCAGATGGGATATGGCAGTATTTCTTTTTTCGTCTGTCTTTAACATCGATACTTTCTTGGTGAAACGCCATATTTCTTTTTAAAGGATCTGTTGAAGTAAGAAATATTATTAAATCCGGTAGCAATTGCAATATCCAAAATAGTATCAGTTGTTGTGGTGAGTAACTCGGCGGCAATTTCCAGGCGATAATCGTTAAGGTATTGAATAAAGCTTATTCCCATAGTTTCTTTGAAAAATTTCATAAAGTAGGACTTACTGTAAAAGCAATAATTTGCGATATCTTCAATCGTAATATTTTCCTGAAAATTGTCGGCGATATAGGATAATATCGTCTTTATTTTTTTGAGAGATTTTTGGTTGATTGGTTTGATTTTATTTTGCCCACAATTTGAAACCAGAGTATATAGTATCTGAAATAAATGTGCTTTGACAGATAGCTGGTAAGCGTAAGGGCGTAAATCACACAGGTGATCGATTTCGTTAATGGCGGTGATGACTGGAGAATAATATGGAGTCTGGTTATTGATTACCGGGCAGATATTAAGGCTGCCTGAAAAAAGTGGCTGAATGAATTTATCGCTGCATAAGTCATAACCGGATGATTTTAAGAGACTGGATTTGAACAGGATATTTTCATATTCCATAATCTCATTGTCTTTTTGGCTGATGGAATGAAGCTGTCCGGGGAGAACAAAGATAATGTCTCCGGCACTGACAGAATAGGTGGTTAAGTCTACACTGACAATACCGATTCCTTTTTTTATAACAATAATTTCGACTTCATCGTGCCAGTGAAGGTTTACCGAATGAAAGTCTAGGGGGATGGAACAAAGATAAGTGTTGTATGGAAAATCGTCTGGAGTATGTGTTTTATTTTCGTGATATATTTTGTATTGAAGTTTATCCATATATATTCCTGTATCGAATTTATGCATTAAATGTATGTGTTAAAGTTACGTCTTAAATTTACGTATGGAATCTAAAGATAAATTCGAGAATTTCCTTTCTTAAATATAGGTAATATGTATGCAGGAGCGTTTGGTATCATATATGTTTTATATCTGTAATACTACTTTACATATTGACAAAGTCGAATGTTAAAAAAAGATAGTATTGTGCAAAAATATAAGACTGTACTGCAATAAATTAAGCTCTAACAGTATTATAATATAATCACAGTAAAAATACACGAGAAACTTTTATGAAATATTCTCGAAATTTCTTTATAAAGTTGTGGGAAATCAAATATAAGGAATTCAGGGAATATATTATCTTTTTAAGGGAGGTATTACAATATGAAATTTTCAGAATTTATAAAAACAGAGTACGGTAAATCCATTTCAGAATGTACAAATGAGGAGCTTTATTATGCATTGCTTACATTAACAAAGAAAATGGCTTCTGGTAAGCAGCATGGTAATTCTAAGAAAAAATTATATTATATATCCGCAGAATTCCTGATCGGAAAGTTATTATCTAATAATCTTATCAATCTTGGAATTTATGACGAGGTGAAGGAAGAGCTTGCGCAGAATGGAAAAAATATTTGTGAAATCGAAGAGTTTGAAAAGGAACCGTCTCTTGGTAACGGAGGACTTGGACGATTAGCAGCTTGCTTTATTGATTCTATTGCGACTTTAGGATTAAACGGCGATGGTGTTGGATTGAATTATCATTTTGGGCTGTTCAGACAGGTTTTTGAAAATAATATGCAGACAACAGTGCCGGATCCATGGCTTACAGAGAAAAGCTGGCTTACAAAAACAGATGTGACATATGACATTAAGTTTAAAGGGATGACAGTAAAATCAAGAATGTATGATATTGATGTTATTGGATATAACAATACATCGAATAAGCTGCATTTATTTGATGTAGAGAGTGTGGATGAAAGTATTGTAGAGGATGGAATTAATTTTAATAAAGAAGATATAAAGAAGAATCTTACTCTTTTCCTTTATCCAGATGACAGTGATGAGGCAGGTCGTATTCTTAGAATTTATCAGCAGTATTTCATGGTTTCCAGTGCGGCACAGTTGATTCTTGATGAATGTGTTGCAAAGGGATGTAACTTGCATGACCTTTCTGATTATGTAGTGATTCAGATTAATGATACCCATCCGACAATGGTTATTCCGGAGCTTATCCGTTTACTTGTGGAAAGAGGGCTTGAGATGGATGAGGCGATTGAAGCGGTAACAAAGAGCTGTGCTTACACAAATCATACGATACTTGCAGAAGCGTTGGAAAAATGGCCGATTTATTACCTGAAAAAAGCAGTGCCGCAGCTTATGCCGATTATCGAAGTTTTAGATGATAAAGTAAGAAGAAAATATCATAATCAGGCAGTATATATTATTGACGGAGAAGAAAGAGTACATATGGCTCATATTGATATTCATTATTCTTCTAGCGTTAATGGAGTGGCATCTTTACATACAGAGATTCTTAAAAATAATGAGCTGCATCATTTTTATGAAATTTATCCGGAGAAGTTTAATAATAAGACAAATGGTATTACTTTTAGAAGATGGCTGTTACACTGCAATCCACAGTTGACAGAACTCATCACATCTCTTATCGGGGATGGATTTAAAAAAGATGCAATGCAGTTGGAAAAACTCTTAGATTATAAAAATGATAAGAAAGTATTAAAACAGATTCTTGAGATAAAGTCTGCTAAGAAAATGGAATTAAAGAAGGCATTGATGGAAAAACAGAATGTTACGATTAATGAAAATTCTATTTTTGATATTCAGATTAAGAGACTGCATGAGTACAAGAGACAGCAGTTAAATGCATTATATGTCATTCATAAATATTTAGAGATTAAGGCAGGAAAGAAACCATCTACACCGATAACCGTTATTTTTGGAGCGAAGGCAGCGCCGGCATACATAATCGCTCAGGATATCATTCATCTTATCCTCTGTCTGCAGCAGCTTATTAATAATGATCCGGAAGTAAGTCCGTATCTTAATGTTGTGATGGTGGAAAATTATAATGTGACATGGGCAGAAAAATTAATTCCAGCCTGCGATATTTCAGAACAGATTTCCCTTGCCTCTAAAGAGGCAAGTGGTACAGGTAATATGAAGTTCATGCTTAACGGTGCGCTTACATTAGGAACAGAAGATGGAGCCAATGTTGAGATTCATGAACTGGTAGGGGACGATAATATTTATATTTTCGGAGATTCCAGTGATACGGTTGTTGAAAGATATGCACAGGGAAGTTATAATGCGGCAAAATATTATAACGAAAATGCGGCAATCAAAGAGGCAGTAGACTTTATCATAGGAGAAGAACTGAAGGCAGTTGGCGATAAAGAACGATTAGAAAGATTATTTAATGAACTTGTATCTAAAGACTGGTTTATGACCTTCCCTGATTTTGATGAGTATGTAAAGACAAGAGAGCAGGCATATGCTGACTATGAAAACAGGGAAGAATGGGTACAGAAAATGCTTGTTAATATCGCAAAAGCAGGATATTTTTCTTCTGACAGAACGATTGAAGAGTATAACAGGGATATCTGGAAGTTAGAGGACTAAGAAACATAGCTAAAAGAAATATTTAGAAATTAAAAGACTAAATAAGATTTAAGAAAAAATTAGATTTTGAGATTTAGAGCATTTTCAAATGTGTTTTAGAAGGAAAATGTAAAATCTCAAAATCTGGGTTCTAATATACTACTTTAACTTAGCACAGCTATGTCGTTCGATAAGCTTATGTGGTACGATAATCTTCGTCGCAAGAAGATTTGGATTTTCTATATGATTGATTACCTGAGAGGCGGCTTCTATTCCTAACTGCACAGAGTTAATGTCGATAGAAGTGAGCCGTGGTGAGGTAAGCCTTGCAAACAGAGAGTTATTAAAAGAGATAATGGAAAGGTCTTTTGGAATGGACAGCCCCATTTCAATACAAACCCGTTCCAGGGCAACTGCAAAGATATCATCGCTGACAAGAATTGCAGTGGGACGATTTTCTCTGTTTAGCAGGTTATAAACGGCCTTTGTATCTTCTTCAGGAATAAAAGGTAACTCTATGATATTATCAGGATCTATGGAAATGCCGTTATTAATAAGGGCGAGCTGGTAGCCGGACTTTCTGTCGGAAGAGAACATAAAGTTGCTGTCGCTGCCTAAATAGGCGATATTTCTATGCCCTAAATTAAGCAGGTACTCTGTCGCTTCTTGTGTTGCAAGAACATTATCGTTATCGACATAGATTGTCTGATTCACAAAATGATACACTTTTCCGATTACAACATACAGTAGTCCTTCGCTGTAGAGATAGTCTACGATAGGGTCATTCTGTTTTGAGTAGGTGATAATAAAACCGTCAATCTGCTCAGATTTCACAAGATTACGAATCACGTTTAAAATTTCAGTATCATCCTGACCGGTGATAATGGTACTCATGTAATTGTGCTGATTACAGAACTGGCTTACTCCCCGGATGATTTCAAGATGAAAAGCATTCTCAAAGGATTCTTTTGGGGAAGGCGGCAATATAATACCAATAGTTTTATTTTTAGGTTCCACATCGGCAGCCTGAAATGTAGGTTCATAGCCTAATGTTTCAATTGCCTTGCGGACTTTTTCTTTTGTTTCACGGCTGATGGAAGGGTGATCTTTGCATACTCGTGAGACTGTGGAAGGGGAAACTCCGGCCAGTGTGGCAACGTCTTTTAATGTGACAGCCATAATAATACCTCCTTATAGGATTATTTTTGGATTATTTATTTCGTATTGTTTCGTATATTATAAATTAACTATGATAATATTATAAATCGATAATATTATAAATCAATGCAATGACAAAGTCAAAGAATTACGCAAAAATAAGAAATGTTTGCACAAAGACAAATGCGGACGCGAAAAAGCAGAAAAGACTATGGGAAAAGTGCATATAAAAGGGTATTGAATTTTGTGCATCATCAACAAAACTGAAAAATATATGGAAAAAAGCAAATTTTAGTATTGCAAAACCATGCAAAAGAGATATAATTATTGCATAAGGTTGCATGAAACAAGCATAAAGTTGCAAAGATTTGCATAGGAGGAAAGAGGATGGAAAGCGAAAACAATTTGTACATAGTGGCGCCGGTCAACGGACAGGTAGTTCCACTGGAGCAGGTTCCAGACCCTGTTTTTGCGGGGAAGGTTCTTGGCGATGGCTGCGCGGTAATTCCAAGTGATGGAAAGATTTACAGTCCAGTTAACGGAGAAGTTTCAACATTAGTTGATACGAAACACGCTTATGGCTTTATGTCAGAAGACGGACTGGAAGTTCTGGTTCATTTTGGAATTGACACGGTAAGCTTGAAGGGAGAGGGATTTATTTCCCATGTAAAAGAAGGCGATAAGGTAAAGGCAGGCGATTTAGTAGCGGAAGTAGATTTTGACTTTATCAAAAGTAAAGAAATGAACCCGATTACCCCAGTACTTATTTATAATGTTTCAGAAGATAAAGAAATGAAGATTTGTGAAGGTCAGGCAGAAGCCGGTAAGACAAAGATTATTTCTTTAGAAGATAAAAAAGAAGATAACAATGCATCTGTGGCAGAAGCAGACGGAAAAGCAGAAAAAGAAACAGGCAAACAAGATAAAAAATCTGGAAAGACTAAAAAATCTGAGAAAGATAAGAAGTCTGAAAAAGTTGAAAATACGCAGGCAACAGATAAAAAAGAAAAGAAAAAATTAAATTTTAACTTTGATTTTCTGCAGAAATTAGGAAAGGTTCTGATGACCGTTATCGCAGTAATGCCCGCAGCAGGATTGATGATAAGTATCGGAAAGCTGGTTGAGATGGCTGGTGCAGATATGCAGCTTGTTCTTACGATAGGAACAGTAATGGAGAATATCGGATGGGCGATTATCAATAACCTCCATATTCTGTTTGCAATTGCAATTGGTGGTTCTTGGGCAAAAGAACGTGCCGGCGGTGCATTTGCAGCGATTATTGCATTTATTTTGATTAATAATATTACCGGTCAGATTTTTGGTGTTACAGCAGATATGTTGAATGATTCTACCGCTGTTGTACATTCTCTTTTTGGAAAAGAGATGTTGGTATCTAGTTACTTTACATCTGTATTAGGAAGCCCGGCATTGAATATGGGTGTTTTCATCGGTATTATTTCTGGTTTTGTCGGTGGAATTATCTATAATAAATACTATAATTTCAGAAAGCTTCCAGATGCTCTTTCCTTCTTTAATGGTAAGAGATTTGTACCTTTAGTTGTTATTTTCTGGTCTGTAATTGTTTCTGTAGTTTTAGCAATTGGATGGCCAGTTGTACAATCAGGAATTAATGCATTTGGTATTTGGATCGCAAACTCATCGGATACCTCACCAGTTCTTGCTCCATTTATTTATGGAACATTAGAGAGATTACTTCTTCCATTTGGACTGCATCACATGTTGACAATTCCAATGAATTACACTTCCTTTGGCGGAACTTATGCGATCCAGACAGGAATCAATGCAGGAAAAGAAGTATTTGGACAGGACCCACTGTGGCTTGCATGGGTAACAGACCTTATTAATTTTAAAGATGCAGGCGATATGGCATCTTACAATCATCTTTTAACAACAGTAACACCTGCAAGATTTAAAGTAGGTCAGATGATTGGTGCAACAGGATTACTTCTTGGTATCACACTTGCCATGTACAGACGTGTTGACCCAGATAAAAAGAAAAAATATAAATCCATGTTCATTTCTACATCATTAGCAGTATTTCTTACTGGTGTAACAGAACCTCTGGAATTTATGTTTATGTTCTGTGCATTACCACTTTACGTTGTATATGCTATTTTACAGGGATGTGCGTTTGCACTTGCAGGAGTGATTCATTTAAGATTACATTCTTTTGGAAACCTTGAGTTTATCACAAGAATATCCATGTCTGTAAAAGCTGGACTTGGAGGAGACATCATCAACTTCGTAATCTGCGTTATTGCATTCTTTATTATCGGATACTTTGTTGCATATTTCATGATAGGAAAGTTTAAATTTGCAACACCAGGCCGTCTTGGAAACTACACAGTAGATGAGGGAGAAGAAGGACAGACTTCTGAGGAATCCGGTAAAGCTGATAAAAAACAAGGAGACGGACAGCCAGAAAGAATTATTGCCTTACTTGGAGGACGTGAAAATATTACACTGGTAGATGCGTGTATGACAAGACTTCGAGTTACCGTAAAGAATCCTGATGAAGTAGCAGATGCAGAAGCATGGAAAAAAGAAGGTGCTTTGGGACTTGTCAAGAAAGACAATGGAATTCAGGCAATTTACGGACCGAAGGCAGATGTGTTAAAATCGGATATTAATGATATTTTATAGAAGAGGTGTTGCTTTATCAAATTACTTACATTAAATACACATAGCCTTGTTGAAGAAAATTATAATCAGAAAATAATAGATTTTGAGGAGGCAGTTCGAAAAGAACTGCCTCAGATTATCGCGCTACAGGAAGTGAATCAGACCTGTGGAGAGATGCCTGCGGACGAAAACGAATTGATGAATTTCGTTCCATGTCAATCCGGGATAATTATTCGTAAAGATAATCATATGTATAATCTAACAAAAGATTTACGGGAAAAAGGAATCGAATACTATTGGACATGGCTTCCTATAAAAATAGGATATGATAAATATGATGAAGGAATCGGCATCATGAGCCGGAGTCCGATTAAAGATACAAAGGTTATTACTATCAGCAGCATGGACGATTATAATAACTGGAAGACCCGCAAGATTGTCGGAATCTGTACAGAAGAAGCCCCCGAAGAATGGTTTTACAGTGTTCATTTTGGCTGGTGGGAAGACGAGGATAACACCTTTGAAGAACAATGGAAAGTTATGCGGGAGCATTTGGGCGAACAGAGAAAAGTATGGATTATGGGAGACTTTAATAATCCTGCGGAAGTTCGTGATGAAGGATATGATCTGATAAAGAAATCAGGCTGGCAGGACAGTTATATTGCTGCCCGACAAAAGGATAATGGTTTCACAGTAGAGCAGGTAATTGATGGCTGGCGTGAAAAAATAAAGGACACCAGAGGCATGCGTATTGACCAGATATGGTGTAATAAAGATGTGAAAATTAGCTCATCAGAAGTGATATTTAACGGGAAAAATTATCCGGTAGTATCGGACCATTATGGGGTGTTAGTTAATTGTTAATTGTCCACTATCTACTATGGTAGTGGTTTTCCGCTTATGATAAGCGAAAGGAGATTTTATGAAAAGAAGCGCAGGAATTTTACTTTCCGTATCAAGCCTTCCGTCAAAATATGGAATAGGATGTTTCTCAGAAGCGGCGTATAAATTCGTAGACTGGTTAAAAGAAGCAGGACAGACATACTGGCAAATTCTCCCGTTGGGACCAACAAGCTATGGAGATTCACCATACCAGTCTTTTTCCACATTTGCAGGAAATCCTTATTTTATAAGTTTGGAGGAATTCGTAAATCAGGGGTTGCTCACAAGGGAAGAATGTAATGCGGCAGATTTCGAATCTAATATTGATAAAGTTGATTATGAGAAATTATATAAAAGCAGATACGCATTACTGCATAAAGCATATGAAAAATGTGATGTAGAAAAAAATGCAGATTTTTTAGAATTTTGCAGGAAAAATGAGTGGATTGAAGATTATGCTCTGTTCATGGCAATCAAAGATAAATGTAAAGGCACAGCATGGGCTGAATGGGAAGAAGACATTCGTTTAAGAAAAACAGATGCATTAAAAAAGTATAGTGATAAATTACGATATGAGGTAAATTATTATAAATTTTTGCAATATAATTTTTACACACAATGGGAAAAACTAAAAAAATATGCGAACGAGAAAGGCATACAGATTATCGGAGACATTCCGATTTATGTTGCATTTGACAGTGCAGACACATGGGCGCATCCAGAGTTATTCCAGTTTGATGAAGAAAATATTCCATGTGCTGTCGCAGGCTGTCCGCCAGATGGATTCTCTGCAACCGGTCAGTTGTGGGGAAATCCCCTTTATAAATGGGACTATCATAAAAAGACAGGATACGAATGGTGGATTTCCAGAATGAAGCACTGTTTTGAACTGTATGATGTAGTGCGAATCGACCATTTCAGAGGATTTGATGAATATTATTCTATTCCATATGGAAATGAAACAGCAATCGGTGGTCATTGGGAAAAAGGACCGGGAATAGAATTATTCAGAGCGATAGAAAAGGCATTAGGTAAAAAAGACGTAATTGTCGAAGATTTGGGATTTATGACAAACTCCGTACGACAATTAGTAAAAGAAAGCGGATTTCCAAATATGAAAGTATTAGAGTTTGCCTTTGATGCAAGAGATATTGGTGGAGGAAGTGAATACCTTCCACATACTTATGATGAGAACTGTGTCGCTTACACAGGAACCCATGATAACCAGACAGTAAAATCCTGGTTTGAAACAATCACAGATGAAGAAAGACAGATGGTAAGGGATTATCTCTGTGATACTTACACACCAGACGAAAAAATCTATAAACCATTTATTGGAACTTTAATGAGAAGTAAAGCAAATGTCTGCATTATTCCTATGCAGGATTATCTGGGATATGGAGATGAATGTCGAATGAATACACCTTCTACAGTTGGAGAGAATTGGAGATGGCGGATGAAGGAAACAGATATGAGCGAGGCTTTGAAAGCGGAAATCTGCAGGATTACAACATTATGCGGAAGAAGGCATATTTTTGACAGGACATAGTAATTCTATAATATGATAAAAACCACGATGTTGGAAATTTTTACATAACTATAGAAAAATTAGAAAAGGATATATATGAAATCAATTATTGAATGGAATCGTATGATGGAGGGAAAGTTATATAATCCCTATAAGGTTGGCGATGATTCCTGGGAGAATATTCGAGAAGCTTTAAAACTTTTTAATGAATCTAAATTCTGGAAAGATAGCAGTGCATTGGAGAATTTAAAACAATTTTTAGGTTCTGCCCCGGATGACTTGGTATTAACTCCTCCTGTTTACTTTGATCATGGAGACAGAATTTTTTTTGGAAAGCATTTTTATGCAAATACAGATCTTACTATTTTGGATGAAAATAAGGTTATCTTTGGTGATAACGTTTTTCTTGCACCGCATGTTAGTATTTATACTGCTGGACATCCTATTGACGCAGAAATCAGAAATACACATGTTGAATATGCGAAGCCTGTTACTATCGGCTCAGATGTATGGATAGGAGGTAACACCGTTATTAATCCCGGTGTTACCATAGGCAGTAATGCTGTCATTGGTTCAGGCTCCGTTGTGACAAAAGATATTCCTGATAATACGGTTGCTGCGGGAAACCCATGCAAAGTAATTCGACCAATCACGCAGGAAGATAAAAATTATTGGACAATACAATATGAAGAATACAAAACAGCATCTGATTGAACAAAAGTGAGAATACTTGAATTGGCTACTTGAATATGTTATACTGACAGTAGCTAAGAAAGAGATTGTATCCGAGTAGGACACAAAAACGAAGCCCCTGGTAGTTGCCGCTACCAGGGGCTTCTCCTTCTTTATGTACGGTGAAGTATCCGCTTCAGGCTAATTGTCACTGTCGTTTCTGCCTAATTATTTACAAATGTAGTAGCTGGCTACACCTGCCATAACAGAAACCAAGAAAGAAATTTTCTTGTTTTTACACGAGAATTGTAATAAAATGGAAGTGCTTATTTGGCTATTACAGTTATAAAAACAGGAATTATAGACTTTAATTTTATTTGTATTTCAGACATAGATAAAATAGAAAGGAGAAGCTCTTGAACATAAATGAAACATTAAAACACTACTTTGGTTACGACAGCCTGCGTCCAGGACAACAGGAACTGATAGAAGGAATTCTATAAAGAAAGGATGTCCTTGGTATTATGCCAACAGGTGCAGGAAAGTCTCTGTGTTATCAGGTTCCAGCACTGATGTTAGACGGGATTACGATAGTAGTTTCGCCGCTTATTTCCCTGATGACAGATCAGGTTAAGGCGTTAAATCAGGCCGGTGTTCATGCGGCATATATTAATAGTTCGCTTACGGAGAATCAGATACGGACTGCCCTTTTTTATGCGGCGCAGGGAAGATATAAGATTATTTATGTAGCTCCAGAGAGGCTGAATACGATGCGTTTTCTGGAGTTTGTATGCCAGGTGGATATTTCTATGGTGACGGTGGATGAGGCGCATTGTATTTCCCAGTGGGGACAGGATTTCCGTCCAAGTTATGTTGGAATTGCGGATTTTCTTGCACAGTTACCAAAGCGTCCGGTTGTAAGTGCATTTACTGCAACAGCAACGGAACGAGTAAAACAGGATATTATGGGAAGTCTGCGTTTGCAAAATCCAGTGACAGTTGTGACAGGATTTGACCGACCGAATCTGTTCTTTCGCGTAGTGACCCGAAAGGGTGGAAAAGAGACCGACAACAGTGTTCTTAATTATGTCAAAAAGCATGAAGACGAAAGTGGAATCATTTATTGTGCAACGAAAAAGAATGTAGACAAAATATATGAACTTTTGCAGCAGTATGGCATTGCGGCAGGGCATTATCATGCAGGATTATCTTTAGAGGAACGAAAGAAAAATCAGGACGATTTTACCTATGACCGGATTCGTGTTATGGTAGCGACAAATGCATTTGGAATGGGTATTGATAAATCAAATGTCCGATATGTGCTGCATTATAACATGCCACAAAGCCTTGAATACTATTATCAGGAAGCGGGGCGTGCCGGACGTGACGGGGAAGAAGCAGAGTGTGTATTATTCTTTTCCAAGCAGGATATTATGATAAATAAGAGGCTTTTAGAATATAAGAGTACAGAAAGTATAGAGAGTGACCCGCAGGTACGGAGAAACGATTATCAAAAGTTAAATCGGATGATTGATTACTGCGAAACACAACAGTGCCTGCGCCAGTTTATTTTGTCGTATTTTGGGGATAACAGTCCATGTACTTGCGATAAGTGCAGCAACTGTGTGGTTGTAGAAGATGAGGCAGAGGAGAATTACATCCAGACCAAAAAGGAAAAGAAAAAAGCGTTTCGGCTTGCCAATCTGACTCCGAAAGGGCAGGAATTGTTCGAGCAGCTTCGTAAGTGCAGGACAGAACTTGCTGCAGAAAAAGGAGTTCCACCATATATAATCTGTTCCGATAAGACATTAACAGATATGTGTGCAAAATGTCCTGTAGACAATGAAGATATGGAAACAGTGTACGGAATGGGTGTGCAGAAAATTCAAAGTTATGGGGAACATTTTACCAAAATCATTATAGACTTTTTAGAAGAACAGAGTGCAGCCGGTGGAGCAGATGCAGAAACTCTGCAATTAACAACAGAGTTAAAACCAGAACAAATAGAGGAAACAACAGGAATAACAGTAGAAACTCCTCCTGCAAGAAAAAAGAAACTGCCATTTTATATCGCACCGGGAAAATTAGACGAAGTGGAACTGACCGATACCTGTATGATTTCAGAACTCACAAACCGGATTAACGAACTTTGTGACGAAGAAGACCAGAAAAACCGCAAAAAACTAACAGCAGCATTTGTCAATACCTTACTGATACAAAAAGGATATATTGAAGAAGCCACAGAAGGCGAAGAAAAAGTAAAACATGTAACAGAAAAAGGAAAAAAAGCCGGAATCAAGGAAGAAGAACGACAAGGTAAGTATGGAAGAAAGTATTACGCATTAATTCATACGAGGGAGAGTCAGGAGATGATTTTGGGAGAACTTCGAGACTATTTGTCCAATTTGCAGGGAGAATAAGACGGACGCCGCTGCCGAAGAGTCAGTATCCTTAATTCATTTTTTATTAAGTGTCTGTTTTTGAGACCTGTCCCATTACTAAAATTTAAGTGTTAATTTTTAGTATCTCATCTCTTGAACAGCGTCTCCCTTGCCTGCGGCAACTCAGAATATTCCACCATACTTGTAATATTCCACACATAAAATAATGATATTTGAATATAATTTGATAAAAAAAGCACTATTAGCAAAAACTTTCTGCTGCTAATGGTGTTTTTTTGTCTTCTTTTTACGAAAACTATCTTTAGTGAAAAAGAGATTCATGGTATAATCGAACGAGGCAGAATGAGGCGGTATAGGAAGTCTTGTTCTGAAGGTTACGAAAAGTATAAAAAATAAGTAAATATAATCTCATTTTTTAAATAAGGAGGAGAAAGTGTTGAACACAGTAAAATCAGAAGAGCTATATAAAATTGCACTTGATTTGATGCCAGGTGGTGTAAACTCACCGGTCAGAGCATTTGGTGCAGTAGGAAGGAATCCTTTATTTATTGACCACGCAAAGGGTTCCTATGTTTATGATGTAGATGGAAATAAGTTTATTGATTATGTTTGTTCCTGGGGACCTGGAATTCTTGGACATTCTCATCCGGAAGTACTTGAAGAAGTAGTAAAAGCCTGCTTTGACGGTCTGACTTTTGGGGCACCGACAGGTAAGGAGAATCAGCTTGCACAGCTTGTGCAGGAATGTGTGCCATCCATGGAAATGATGCGTATGGTAAGTTCCGGAACAGAGGCTACGATGAGTGCGATTCGTGCTGCCAGAGGATTTACCGGAAGAGATAAGATCATTAAGTTTAAGGGATGTTATCATGGACATTCCGATGGATTATTAGTGCAGGCTGGTTCTGCAGCATTAACACAGTCTGTACCGGACAGCAGTGGAGTTCCTGCTTCTTTTGCAGAGCAGACTTTAGTTGCTCTTTATAATGATAAAGATTCTGTCAGAGAGTTATTCGAGAACAATAAAGATCAGATCGCAGCACTTATCGTGGAGCCGGTTGCAGCGAATATGGGCGTTGTTATTCCAGATGATGATTTTCTTCCTTTCCTTCGTGAGATTACAGAGGAGAATGGAACAATTCTTATATTTGATGAAGTTATCACCGGATTCCGTCTTGGTGTCGGTGGTGCTCAGGAATGGTTTGGTATTAAGCCGGATCTGTCTACTTTCGGAAAGATTGTTGGTGGTGGAATGCCAATGGCGATCTACGGAGGACGCAGAGATATCATGAAGAACATTTCCCCAACAGGAAAGGTTTATCAGGCAGGTACGTTATCCGGTAATCCGATTGCGACAACAGCCGGAATTAAGACATTAGAGATTTTAAGAGATCATCCGGAACTTTATACAAAGATTGAGGCAAATACAAAGAAGCTTGCCGAAGCTTATAAGGTAAGAGCAGAGAAACAGGGTATTGCTATTCATGTAAATCAGATTGGTTCCCTTATGAGCGCTTTCTTTACAGGAGAGAATGTGAAGGATTATGCGGGAGCAACTTCTTCTGATACGAAGGCTTATGCAGATTACTTTAACTATATGTTAGAAAATGGTATCTATGTAGCCCCATCACAGTTTGAGGCAATGTTTATTTCTGCTGCACATAGTGATGAGGATATTCAGAGAACAATTGATGTGCTTACGAAGTAAGAGAAGTATTCAATAAAAGAGTTATAAATAAGCACTTTGTATTGGAAACAGAGTCAGATTATAAATAAGCACACATAGTCATAAAGACAAATATAATAAATGAGACAGAAAGTCAAAGGAGAAAATAATGGTACATTTTATTGGAGCAGGCCCTGGAGACCCGGAATTACTTACAATTAAAGGAAAGAAGCTGATTGATCAGGCAGATGTAATTATCTATGCCGGTTCTCTGGTAAATAAAGAAGTGCTTGCCGGAGCAAAAGAGGGTGCAGAGATTTATAACAGTGCAACAATGACTTTGGAAGAAGTTATTGAAGTAATGAAAAAGGCAGAGGCAGAAGGAAAGATGACAGCTCGTGTTCATACGGGAGATCCTGCTGTTTTTGGTGCGCACAGAGAGCAGATGGATGAACTTTCCCGTCTTGGAATCGACTATGATGTTATTCCGGGGGTTAGTTCCTTCCTTGCAACTGCAGCAGCATTGAAGAAAGAATATACCTTACCGGGAGTATCTCAGACAGTCATTCTTACAAGAATGGAAGGAAGAACTCCAATGCCGCCAAAGGAAAAGTTAAGAGATCTGGCAAAACATAATTCTACGATGATTATTTTCCTCAGTGTAGGAATGATTGAGCAGCTTGCAGATACTCTGAAAGAAGAGTACAGGGAGGATACGCCGGTTGCTGTTGTATACAAAGCTTCCTGGGAAGACCAGAAGATTGTGATCGGTAATCTGACAAATGTCGCACAGAAAGTAAAAGAGGCAGGCATCACAAAGACAGCGCTTACCGTTGTAGGTGATTTCCTTGGAGATGAGTACGAACTTTCCAAACTTTACGATAAGACATTTACACACGAATTCAGACAGGCAAAAGAGTAAGCCGCATGATTTTGCTGGAGGCAGAAAGTAAAAAATGGGTATACAGATAATTAGTATCAGTCATAAAATAGCCCCTCTTCATGTAAGAGAAATGTTTGCATTTACCGAGGAGCAGCAAAAACATATGATGCAGAAGATAACAGAACATCTTGAAGTTTCGGAATGTATCGTGTTATCTACATGCAACCGGACAGAAATGTATGTGTATTCTGATTCGGAAAGCAAGGGATGTGTATTTAATCTGATGGAGGATACTCTGCTTGGAGAAGCGGGTGCACAGGAGGAAGAAGATATTGGAAATTATCTTTTGTTCTATCATGGAGAAAAGGCAATCCATCATCTTTTTCAGGTGACTGCAGGTCTTGATTCAATGGTAATTGGGGAAGACCAGATTCTTGGTCAGGTAAAGACAGCACATAAGCAGGCAAGAGAAGCCGGAACAACGGGAGTGTATCTGAATACATTTTTCCGTATGGCGGTTACAGGAGCTAAGAAAGTAAAGACAGAAACAGAACTTTCAAAGACTTCTGTATCGACAGCGACACTTGCGCTTAAAGTGGCAGAGGAAGAGCTTGGCACATTAAAAGATAAGAAGGTTCTCATTATCGGTGCGACAGGTAAAATCGGAGGAATCGTGCTGATGAATCTGGAATCGCTTCATCAGGCAGATATTTATGTTACGACAAGAAAGAATAAGCTGATTAATACAAAGCATGGAAATGATGATTTTACAACGATTGATTATGAGGACAGATATAACTATTTAGATCAGATGGATGTTGTGATCAGTGCGACATCCAGTCCACATTATACACTGACATACAGCAAGATGAAGAAGCAGTTAGTGACAGCGAAAAGAAGAGTGTTTGTCGATCTGGCTGTGCCAATGGATATCGAAGCGAAGATCAGTGCGGTGGATGACACCTGCTACTATAATATTGATGATTTCACAAGAATCGCAAAGGAGAATAATCAGAAGAAGCTAAGAGAAGCAGAAGCCGCATCAGGAATTCTTGATGAGTATGAGCTTCAGTTTGAGCAGTGGATGGTATTCCAGAAGTCACTGTCCGTCATGGGAAAGGTCAGAGACAATTTTGTAAAAGTAGCAGAGCATAAAGGCGTGGAAAAGGCATTTGATCATTTCTTTTACTGGGTACGTGAGAATAATACTCCGGAAGATTTAGAAACCTTTTTCCATTGCTTAAATCATTAAAAACAGACAAGTATATTAGCAGATCAGTATACGAAAATACTGGTTTTAGCAGGAGGAAATGATGGGTAAGTTATATGCAGTTGGGTTTGGTCCTGGTGGATACGAACATATGACAGCAAAAGCGATTGATGTAATTAAAAATGCAGATGTGATTACAGGATATACTACATATGTAGAGATGCTGAAAAAGTTTTTCCCGGATAAGGAATATGTAGCAACTCCGATGACAAAGGAGATGGATCGCTGCCGTATGGCAGTTGATCTTGCTGCAGAAGGGAAAACGGTAGCAATGGTAAGTTCCGGAGACAGTGGAATTTATGGAATGGCAGGAATTCTTTTAGAAATTGCAAATGAAAAGAAAGCGGATGTAGAAATAGAAACAGTTCCGGGTGTGACAGCGGCAAGTGCGGCAGCCTCCGTTCTTGGTGCTCCACTGATGCATGACTTTACAATCATCAGTTTGAGTGATCTGATGACACCATATTCTCTTATTATGAAGAGAGTGGATTGTGCAGGACAGGGTGATTTCATTGTATGTCTCTATAATCCAAAGAGTAAAAAGAGAGCAGACTATGTGGAAAAGGCAGCCGAGATTCTTATGAAATATCGTGATGGAAAGACTCCTGTCGGCATTGTCCGCCATGCAGGAAGAGAAGAAGAATCTTCTTATATTACAACATTAGATGCGGTAAAAGATGCACCGATCGATATGTTTAGTATCGTTATTGTCGGAAATTCCAATACATATGTACGCGATGGAAAGATGATTACACCAAGAGGATATGAAGATAAATACGGATTCGCGAACGTAGAATAGGTGGAGGAACAAGATGAAAAATATCATCAAAATCGGAACAAGAAAGAGCAAACTGGCTCTGATACAGACCGATATTGTAAAAGATAAAATAAAACAGGCATTTCCTGAACTTGAAGTGGAAATCGTAAAGATTGATACGAAGGGAGACCAGATTCTTGATAAGTCTCTTACATCTTTTGGCGGTAAAGGGGTATTTACTGCGGAACTTGAAGCAGAACTTCTTTCCGGAGAAATCGATATTGCAGTTCACAGTGCGAAGGATATGCCGATGGATTTCCCGGAAGGTTTAGGAATTGGCGCTGTTCTTGACAGAGCGGATGTCAGAGATACGTTTGTAACGACAACCGGTAAAACTTTAGAAGAATTAGAGCCGGGAAGTATTGTTGGAACAAGTTCTTTACGAAGAGAATTATTAATTAAAGAAATCAATCCATATGTAACGATCAAGCTTCTTCGTGGGAATGTACAGACACGTTTAAGTAAGCTTCGTGACGGGCAGTATGACGGAATTATTCTTGCGGCAGCTGGTATCGAAAGACTTGGATATGAAAAAGAAGAAGGATTGCATTACCAGTATCTTGACCCGGATGTATTTCTTCCGGCAGCAGGTCAGGGAATCCTCGCAGTAGAGAGTCGTACAGAAGATGCCGAGATGGAAGAAATCCTTGCAGCGATCCACAGCGAGAAAGCAGAATGTCTTCTCATGGCAGAGAGAGCTTTCTTAAAGACAATCGGCGGAAGCTGTAATGCACCGGCTGCTGCACTTTGTCGTGAGGAAAATGGCGAATTTTCCATGCGTGCTATGTATGTGAAAGATGGAATTCATAGTAGAAAAACATATATGACGGTAAATATTAAAGATGCTTTAGCGGAAAAAGAGGCAGACAGCAAGCCAATAGCTGGGGCGACAGCAGCAGTAACAGTTTCCGTAGAAGAAACTGCAGCAAGAAAAAGCAAAGTAGAAATAGCAACAGAATTGGGTATCAGCGTTGCCCACGAAGTAAACAAAGGCATGGTATATCTGGTTGGTGCAGGTCCTGGTGATGAAGATCTGATGACAAGAAAAGGACTTAAGCTTTTAAGAGAGGCAGATGTTGTTGTTTATGATAATCTTGCATCCAGTTCTCTTTTAAATGAAGTGAGAGATGATGCAGAACTTATTTATGCCGGAAAGCGTTCTTCCAATCACCATTTAAAACAGTATGAGACAAATGAACTTTTAGTAAAGCTTGCTTTAGAAGGCAAGAATGTTGTCCGCTTAAAGGGTGGTGACCCATATATCTTTGGACGAGGCGGTGAGGAAGGTCAGGAACTTAGAGAAGCCGGAGTTGATTTTGAAATCGTACCAGGAATTTCTTCTTCCTATTCTGTTCCTGCATACTGCGGTATACCGGTAACGCATCGTGATTTTGCTTCTTCTTTCCATGTGATTACAGGACATGAAGGAAATCATAAAAATGGTGTGAGTGTACTGAATTATGAAACACTTGCCAAAGAGGAAGGTACGTTGATTTTCCTTATGGGACTTAAAAATCTTCCAAATATCGTAGCTTCTCTTATGGAGAATGGAAAAGATCCTGCAACACCGGTTGGTGTACTTCAGGAAGGAACAACGGCAAGACAGCGTGTTGCGACAGGAACACTTGCGGATATTGTAGAGGTTGTAGAGCGCGAGGGAATTAAGACTCCTGCGATTACGGTTGTTGGTGATGTCGTAAGTTTACGTCAGGTACTTGACTGGTATGGGCATAAACCATTATCAGGTAAGAGCGTCCTTGTAACAGGAACCACTTCCATGGTAGACCGACTTTCTCCGATTTTGAAAGAAGAAGGAGCAGAAGCAATCTCCTTTAGTTTGATTCGTACCGAAAGGATGAGACTTCCTGAGCTGGATCTTGCATTGAAAGAAATAGATAAGTATAAATGGATTGTATTTACCAGTGCCAATGGTGTGGAATGTTTCTTTGAAGAAATGCAGGAAATCCGAAAAGATATTAGAGATTTAGCGCATATTCGCTTTGCTGTTATTGGAGACGGAACGAAAAAAGCATTGGAAGACCATGGAATTTTCTGTGATTTTATTCCGACAGCATATTCTTCAAAAGATATGGCAGAGGCGATGGTTCCTCATATCGGAAAAGATGAACGTGTTCTTCTCCTTCGTGCAGAGGAAGCAAACAGAGTACTTCCAGATGCATTAAAAGAAGCAGGAATTCCTCATACCTGTATTTCCCTTTACCATACAGTAAATGATGAGAGAAAGGCAGAGGAGCTGAACCGTCTGATCAAAATGGTTGATTACGTGACATTTGCAAGCTCAAGTGCTGTTCGTGCCTTTGTATCTATGGTAGATAACCTTGATGATGTAAAAGGCAAATATATCAGTATTGGTCCGGTTACAACAAAGACAGCGGAGGAGAATGGTCTCTCCATCGAGAGAACCGCTGTTGTATACACTGCCAGAGGTATGGTGGAAACAATGATTCAGGATGTAGCGGAAGAAGGTCGAAAATAAATGAAGACACAAATAAAGCGTTTCTTGTTAACTCTTGGTTTTATGACAAGAATCCCTGTTAATGTAGATCTTGGAGAAGTAAAAGATGAAGATATGCATAAAGGATTTCTATATTATCCGGTTGTTGGTCTGATTCTTGGACTTTGTGATATGGCAGTATTTTTGCTCGTCAGCCTTATTTTGCCGGAAGTATTCGGAATACTTTTTGCGATGCTGGCAAATCTTTGCCTGACAGGTGCATTTCATTTAGATGGTCTTTCGGATACTGCCGATGGAATTTATTCGGCAAGAACGAGAGAAAGGATGCTTGAAATTATGAAAGACAGCCGTATCGGAACAAACGGTGCGGTGGCGATGTGTTTTGATCTGGCACTGAAATTTGCCGGCATCTATTACAGTGACATCCGCTGGCTGATGATTCTTCTTATGCCGATTGCCGGTAAGATGGTACAGGGAGCAATCGTATATAAAGCTATTTACCCACGTGAAAAAGGGATCGGTATTTATGTAGGAACCGTTAGTCTGGGAACCGTAATCGGAACGGTGATTTTAGGACTGATAGCAATGGTACTGGCATTTTCATACTGGGGAATTCTCATCTTTGCTATCCTTTTTGGATTTGCTTATCTTTTCCGGGTGTATATCACAGGAAAGATTGGTGGAATTACCGGAGATGTTATGGGAGCCGGGAGTGAACTTGCGGAAGTATTATTACTTCTCGTAGTGATAACGCTTACAAAGTATACAGGAATGGTACCGTTATCCTTGTTTGTTTTTTAAAATATAAATGCAGAGAGATATCAGCAGAAGGGGAGATGATTATGACTCTGGAGGAAGCGATTAAAAAGATTCAACCTTTAGATGAAGAGGCGATGGAATATACACGAGCAAGATGGAATACACTTGGAAAGCCTCTTCACAGTCTGGGAAGGCTCGAAGAAATGGTGACACAGTTTGCCGGAATTTACCGGGATAAGAAACCGCATTTAGGGAAAAAAGCAGTTATTGTTATGGCGGCTGATAATGGTGTTGTAGCAGAGGGAGTTACCCAGACAGGACAGGAAGTAACAAAAACAGTAACAGAAAATATGACAAAGCATAATGCGACAATCTGTATTATGTCTTCCATGAGTGGAGCAGATGTGTATCCTGTTGATATCGGAATTGCAACTGATTGTGATAATCCGGGAGTCCTTTCAAGAAAGATTAAATACGGAACCGACAACATGGCAAAAGGACCGGCAATGTCAAGAGAGGAAGCAATCAAAGCAATCGAAGTTGGCATTGATACAGTAGCTGAGTTAAAAGAAAAAGGATATAATGTGTTTGCTACCGGAGAAATGGGAATCGGTAATACAACAACAAGTAGTGCCGTCTGTTCTGTTTTATTAGATCAGAGTGTAGAAAAAGTAACCGGAAAAGGTGCCGGTCTTACGAATAAAGATTTAGAACATAAAATAGAAGTGATCAAGCAGAGTATCGCTTTAAATCAGGTGGATGCGAATGATCCGCTTGATGTTCTTTCTAAAGTAGGTGGTCTTGACATTGCTGGTATGGTTGGCTGTTATATCGGTGGAGCGGCATTACAAGTGCCGGTATTCATCGATGGATTTATTTCTTCCGTAGCAGCTCTGATCGCTATTCGTTTGGTACCGGAATGTGCACCATATCTTTTCCCATCCCACTGTTCGAATGAGCCAGCCGGACATTTAATCCTTGATGCGATTGGCAAAGAACCATATATACTTGCCAATATGTGTCTTGGAGAGGGAACCGGAGCGGTTATGGGATTTACGATCGCAGATTATGCATTTAAAGCGTACTGGGAATTACCTAGCTTTGAACAGACAAACTTTGGTACTTATGAAGAATTGAATTAAACTGCAGGAGGACATTATGTTAGATAAGATTCAAATCGTAAAACCTGCTGAAATCGAAAAAAGAAGCATGGAAATCATCACAAGTGAATTAAATGGGAGAACCTGGCCGGAGCCGGAGTTTTCCATTGTAAAAAGATGTATCCATACTTCGGCAGATTTTGATTATGCAGATAATTTATGTTTTTCTGAAAATGCTGCGAATATCGGTGTAGAAGCTTTAAAAAATGGAGCACATATCGTAACTGATACAAGAATGGCATGGTCAGGAATCAATAAAAAGAAGCTGGCATCTTTTGGTGGAGAAGCACACTGCTTTATGTCCGATGAAGATGTAGCAAAAGAGGCAAAAGAGCGTGGATGTACAAGAGCTGCAATCTGTATGGAAAGAGGAGCCGCTCTTGCAGAAAAAGAAAACGTTATTTTTGCTATTGGAAATGCACCAACGGCATTGATCCGCTTATACGAACTCATTAAAGAAGGCAAATTAAACCCTGCACTGATTATTGGTGCTCCGGTTGGTTTTGTAAATGTAGTAGAATCCAAAGAACTGATCATGGAGGCCGGAGTACCGTTTATCGTTCCAAAAGGACGAAAGGGCGGAAGTAATATTGCGGCAACCATCTGTAATGCAATGCTATATCAGTTATAAAACTGTGTTGGAATTAAATTTATGAAAGAATTAAGGGAAGGAGTTTCCACCGGCTCTTGTATGACAGGTGGCGCGGAGGCTTCGGTTATCTGGCAGACAACCGGTAAATGTCCTTCTGTGGTGAAAGTAGAAACGCCGATTGGAAAAACGCTTTATCTGGATATTATCCCAAAAGAATTTGGAGTCTGTGGTGTGGTAAAAGATGCTGGAGACGATCCGGATGTAACAAACGGAAGCGAGATTATTACAAAGGTGGAGCTTTTTGAGGAAGAGGGAGATATTTCCTTTTTTGGTGGAGACGGAGTCGGAACCATTACACAGGAAGGATTAAAAATTCCTCCCGGACAGCCGGCAATCAACCCGGTTCCACGTCAGATGGCAGAAAAAGCGATCCGCAAAATTATCGGCAATAAAAAGGCAAATATAACCGTAAGTATTCCTGGTGGAGAAGAACTTGCCAAAAAGACATTTAACCCGCGGCTTGGCATTGTAAATGGTCTTTCAGTTCTTGGAACGACGGGAATCGTCCGGCCGATGAGCGAAGAGGCAATGAAAGATTCTCTGATCGCAGAGCTTGATATGTATGCGAAGCAGGGACATAAATCGATCCTTTTTGTACTTGGAGGAACCGGAGAGACGGTGTTAAAAGAGCAGTACGGCGAATTTCAGTGTATTTTACAGGTAAGTAATTATATCGGCTTTATGATAGAAGAAGCGGTCGAGAGAGGATTTACTGATATTTTGATTGGTGGGTTTGTCGGAAAGCTTGTAAAAGTAGCATCCGGGACAATGAATACACATAGTCATGTAGCAGATGGCCGTATCGAAACGATCTGTACACACGCAGCTCTTCATGGCGCCCCTCTTTTAGTCATACAAAAGCTGTATTCCTGCCTTACAACGAAGGCGGCAATGAAGATTGTGGAAGAAGAGGGACTTATGGATATCTGGTCGGATATGGCACAAAAAGCATCCGAGTATTGTGAGAAGACCGCTCATAAGATGGCTAGAGTGGGAATTATTTTCCTGGATGGACAAAATGAAGTTCTGGCAGCTAGTAAAAATGTAGAAGAAGTACTCTCTGCCTGTAAAAAATAGTGATGCAAAGCGGCTTGAATTATAAAGGACAGTTGAACTATAAAGGGCAGAAAAATCAAAATAACTGCGGAGGGCAGAATGAGCAGATTAACAGTAGCCGGAATCGGACCGGGCGAAGCCGATTACATTTTACCGGCAGTAATTAAAAAAATGAAAAAAGCCCATACCGTAATTGCGGCAAAAAGAATCTTACCGGTTTTAAAAGAGCTGTGTCAGGATGTCAATAGTGAGGCAGATTCTGAAAATAATAAGCCGGTCTTTCTCGCGATGGGAAAGATTAAAGATACATTAGAGCAGATTGGAGAAATACTTTCTAAAGGACAGGATGTTGTGATGGCAGTTAGTGGTGATCCACTTATGTACAGTCTTTATCGTACCATTTGCAATGATCCAATCAGCGAAAGCTGGGAAGTGGATCTTATTCCGGGTGTTGGTTCGCTCCAAATGCTTGGAGCAGCATTTGGAGAAACGATGGAAGAGGCATTGATCATCAGTGTACATGGAAGAGCAAAAACAGCAGGTTCTATTGCCCTTGCGGTAGCGGAGAATCCCAAAGTATTTTTCCTTTGCAGTAAGGAACAAGGACCGGCATGGCTTTCACAGATTATGCTCGACTATCATATGGATCATGTTACCGTCTGTGCCGGCGCAAACCTTTCTTATGAAGACGAATTACTTGAGTCAGGCACACCTGAAGAGATGGTACAAAAAGAATTTCCATCTCTTTGCGTAGCCATGATTAAAAATCCAGAGCCACATCAGATTGTGCGTCCATGCTTTTTATCAGATGAAGATTTTGAGCGGGATAAAACGCCAATGACTAAAGAAGAAATTCGTGTACTTATTCTTCATAAAATGAAGCTGCACCCAGATGATGTTGTCTGGGATATCGGAGCCGGAACCGGATCGGTATCAATTGAATGTGCAAGACAAGTACCATTTGGAACGGTTCACAGTGTGGAACGGAATGAAACTGCAGTAAAGTTGATTTATAAAAATAAAGAAAAATTTTCAGCAGATAACTTGTTTATTTATGAAGGGGATGCAGCTAAGACAGCATGTACTTTACCGGAACCGGATAAAGTATTTATCGGTGGGAGTGGAAAAGAATTATCTCAGATATTAGAGATAATTGCAGCATTTCCCAAGAAGATAAAAGTAGTCATTTCTGCGGTAACGATTGAAACAATCGCAGAAGCGAATGAACTCTTAGGAAAATATGACACAGACTTTGATGTGATTCAGGCAACAGTAGGACGGGGACGTAAAATCGGCAGTTATCATATTATGGATACCAATAATCCGGTAATGATATTTACAGCACACATTTAAGATAAGAGGAGAAAAGAAAAATGGGGAAAAAAGCATTATTAGTAGTAAGCTTTGGAACAAGCTTTGAAGAAGCACTTCCGGCAATCGTTAACATTGAAGAAACCTGCAAAAAAGCATTTCCAGACTATGACTTTTATCGAGCATTTACTTCCGGAATGATTATCCGTAAATGGGCAAGAACAAAAAATGTCATTATCCATAATCCGGATGAAGTGATGAAACGACTGGTAGCAGAAGGTTACGAAGAAGTAATCTGTCAGCCAACACATATTATAAATGGACTGGAATATGACAAAATGATGAATATGCTTTTGGCATATAAAGATCAGATTCCAACAATTAAGGTTGGAACTCCCCTTCTTACCGAAGAGGAAGATTACAAAGAAGCCTGCGAGATTGTTATGCAGGAATTAGAAAAGCCATTAGCGAAAGACGAAGCTTTTGTATTCATGGGACATGGAACAGAACACTTTGCCAACAGCGCATACAGCCAGTTTGAAAACATGCTCAGAGACCTTGGACATGAAAGCACATATGTCGGAACCGTAGAAGGATTCCCAAGCCTTGATTATGTTATCCGTCGATTAAAAATAAGAGAGATTAAAAAAGTATATGTTATGCCCCTTATGATCGTAGCAGGCGATCATGCCCGAAATGACCTTGCTGGAGCCGAAGCCGACTCCTGGGACTCTATCTTAAAAGCAGATGGATTTGAAACAGAAGTCATCATGAAAGGCTTAGGGGAAATTGACGCAATAGCAGAAATGTTTGTAAAACACCTGAAGAAGGCGGAGTCTTTGTAAGACGATTTTGATACAGAAAAGAAGTTGACTTTATTCCGTTGTGCTAAACACTTCATTTTGCCCAGTAAAGCAGGAACTTCTCGAGAACGAGCTCGAAGTTCCTATGGTCAAAATTCCGTAGCACAAAGTCATAAAGTTCAATCTTCTTTTCGTTATCAAAATCTTCCCAAACATGCTCTAGCACCAGAAGGGAAGAGTAGACAATGATTAACTATACCCACCAATAGATTTACATAGGCAGGATTTTTGACGAAGAAAAAGAAAGTAGTTTGAGTTGGATTACCTGTAGTGAAATTTTCAAATGGATATAAAGGGAAGAGTAGACAATAATTAACTATACCCACCAATAGATTTACATAGACAGGATTTTTTATATATTTTAATAAATTATTTTGAGTGACTTTGTGCTGTGTAGTTTTGACTGTAGACTCGCGAGCTCGTTTTCGAGCGAGTCTGTACTATCAGGCAAAACGGAACGTTTAGCACAACGGAACTCAAAATAATTTATTAAAATATATAAAAAATCCGTCTATAAAGGAGGATTTATGAAAGGCAAATTATATGGTATCGGAGTTGGTCCTGGTGATCCGGAGCTTTTAACTCTGAAAGCAAAAAGATTAATTGAAGAATGTGACATCGTGGCAGTGCCGGTGAAAAAAGAAGGCGAGGATAGTGTCGCTTTAAATATCGCAAAAGGTGCGGTAGATATTCCTGAAGGAAAGATTCGGGAAATCGTTTTTACGATGGTAAAAGATAAGGCAAAGCGTGAAGCCTGCCGTCAGGCAGCAGCAGAAGAAATTATGGAACTTCTTGATGAAGGAAAGTCTATTGCGATGCTTGCGCTTGGCGATATTGGAATTTACAGTACCTATGCGTATGTGCATAAGCGCCTTTTAAAAGCTGGATACGACGTGGAGATGGTTTCCGGTATTCCTTCTTTTTGCGCAGGTGCGAGCAAGGCTGGCATTTCTATCGTGGAAGGAAATGAAGGCTTTGGTGTGATTCCGTCATTGAAGGGTATCGATCAGGTGGAGAAAACACTTGGCGTATTTGACAATCTGGTTATCATGAAGGTCGGAAGTCATGTAAAAGAAGTTTATGATCTGCTGGTGGAGAGAGGCATGGAGAATAATGCGATAATCATCAGTAATGTTGGAATGGAAGGCGAGTATGTCGGTCCACTGATTCCTGATCGTGCATACGGATATTTTACAACAATGATTATTAAGAGTGAGATGTAGCTCACTGTAGTTTGTATTTGAGAAATTGGCGGAAAGCGAAAGGATTTATTTATGAAGTATGATGTTTTGGTCATTGCCGGGACAACAGAATCAAGACAGGTGATCGAGAAGCTGCTTAGGGCGAATCCAAAGGAGCGGATTCTTGCCAGCGTGGCAACAGAGCTTGGAAAAGAGATGCTTCTGGAATACGGAATTGATATTCATGTAGGAAGGCTTGACTATGATGGTTTTCTTACACTTTTTGAGGAAAATCCCTGTAGAAAGATTATTGATGCCTCGCATCCGTTTGCCAGAATTGTTTCGGAGACAGTAAAGAAGGCAGCACAGACAGCCGGTATTTTGTATGAACGATACGAGAGAAGGAATCTTCAGTATAATTATGAAGGGATTGTTCATGTAAAAAATGTGCAGGAAGCAATTTCTCTTTTAAATGAATTAGAAGGCAATATTTTTCTTACAACGGGAGTAAATACAGCGGCAGCATATATGGCTGGAGTAAAAGGTGGTGCCGATCGTCTTTTTATTCGTGTACTTGATAATATTTCTTCTTTGGAAGGATGTGCGGAAGCCGGATACCAAAAAGACCATGTTTTTGGGAAAATGCCACCATTTACTGTTGAAGATAATGTGAAGCTTATTAAAGAGACGAAAGCGGAAGTTCTTGTTTCAAAAGATAGTGGCAAGACAGGCGGAGTGGATATAAAAGTAGAAGCCTGTCGGCAAACTGGAATAAAGATGATTCTTATTGATCGTCCCAGGTAATATGGAGGTGTATGAATATATGGAAAGTGTAAAGCGGATGCCGCGGGTATTGCTTGCCGGTGCAAACAGTGGATGTGGTAAAACAAGCATTACCTGTGGTATTTTGAAGGCTCTTGTGAACAGAGGACTTCATATTCAATCTTATAAATGTGGACCGGATTACATAGATCCTATGTTACATAGTCATATTACCGGAAGAGATTGTCGCAATCTTGATCCTTTTTTCTCAACGGGACAAGATTTGCGATATCTTGTAGGAAAGGATAGTCAGGACGTAGATTTCTCTGTGACAGAAGGTGTCATGGGATATTATGATGGGGTCGGGATCAGTTGTGAAAAGAGTACGTGGACTGTTTCAAAAGAGACAGGAACACCGACGATATTAATATTTAATGTAAAGGGAATGTCACATACGATGATTCCGCTGATAAAAGGAATGATAGAATATCAGGAGAATCCGGTTACCGGTGTTATCTTAAATCGATGCAGCAAAGGGATGTATCAGTTGATGAAGCCGGAAATTGAAGAAAAGCTTGGTATTTCTGTTGTGGGATATTTCCCTCAAAAAGAAGGAATCTATATTGGAAGCAGACATTTAGGTTTGATGACTGCAGCAGAGATTGATAATCTTGATGAGATTTTAAATCTTCTTGGTGAAACAGCAGAAGAATGTATAGATATTGATTTACTTTTGAAAATCGGACAAAGAGCAGAAGAACTTCCTAAAGTGAAGAGACCGGAAGTTCCGAAGAAGAAACGGGCGAGAATTGCTGTAGCGAAGGATAACGCTTTTTGTTTTTATTATAAAGAAAATCTGGAAATTTTAGAGCAGTTAGGGGCAGAACTTTGTTATTTCAGTCCTGTAAATGATACGCATCTTCCGGAAGATACAGATGGAATCTATCTTGGCGGAGGATATCCGGAAACCTACCGAAAAGAGCTGGCAGATAATATTTCCATGAAGCAATCAATCTGTGAGGCGGCACAGTCTGGTAGACCGATCATTGCAGAGTGCGGTGGATTCATGTATGTCTGCGATCATCTGATAGAGACAGATGACAGCTTGGAGGAAATGCTCGGTCTGATCAATACAGATGTGCGTATGACAAAACGTCTGTCCATGCAGTTTGGTTATGTGACGATGAAAGCACTTTATGACACTGCATTTTTTAAAAAAGATACAAAGATCCGCGTTCATGAATTCCATTATTCAAAAGCGGATAAAAGGGGCGATGCCTGCGAGATTACGAAGTATTCTGGTAAATGCTGGAATGGTCTTTATGTAAAGGATAAAATTATGGCAGGATACCCACATTTTTATTTTCATAATTGCAGAGAAGTTGCCAAATGTTTCGTAGACATGGCAGAAGAAGCAAGTACAAAAAGATGCTGAGGCATTCTTAAATATGCATAAAGGGAGAGACAAGGAATGAAATTGGTTTGTGCGATGCTGCTTGGATTTGTACTGGATTTAATTTTTGGAGATCCTCATGGATTGGTTCATCCGGTACAGATCATCGGGTGGTTTATCGATAAATTAAAAAAAGGAATGCAGCATCTGATTTATGGCTGTAGTTATGAGGAAGTCAAAGAAAAAGGAATAGAAAGAAAAGTGGGAATGGAAAAAGCAGCCGGATTTTTTCTGATGCTGTTTATCGTAGCTGGAACATATGCTGTTATGTACGGTATTTTGTATGTGGCCGGAAGGATTCATCCACTGCTTCGTTTCTGTTTAGAAACATTTTTCATTTATCAGATTCTTGCGACGAAAAGTCTGAAGAAAGAATCTATGAAAGTGTATAAAAAGTTAAAAGAAGGGGACCTGCTCGGTGCAAGAAAGGAAGTATCCTATCTGGTAGGGCGTGATACAGAGAATCTTGACGAGAGTGAAGTGGCAAAAGCAGATGTGGAGACGATCGCCGAAAATACGGCAGATGGGGTAATTGCTCCGATGCTGTTTATCGCGCTTGGAGGCGCGCCGCTCGGCTTTGCCTATAAGGCAGTAAATACGCTTGATTCTATGGTTGCCTATAGAAATGAAGAACTGATACATATCGGTTTTTTTTCTGCGAAAATGGATGATATCTGTAATTTTGTACCGGCAAGATTTGCAGCGGTAATGATGATGCTCGCAGCATTTTTTCTGCGATTTGATTTTAAAGGAGCAGTAAGAATTTTTAAGAGGGATCGTTTTGCACATTTAAGTCCGAACAGTGCACAGACAGAAGCAGTGGCAGCAGGAGCATTACAGATTCAGCTTGGAGGAACACATAATTACTTTGGAAAAGCAGTGGTGAAACCGACGATCGGTGATGCTATCCGTCCGGTAGAATACGAAGATATAAAAAGAACAAATCAATTGTTGTATGTCAGTGCATTTTTATCAATGGCAGTATGCACTTTGATTACTTTTTTAATTTACGTGCAGCTATTTAACGTGTAGGTATTTAGATTTATGTAATGCTATTTCATAAAGATAAGGATAGTACTGTGTAGATCATATGCGAAGAATATACTATAGGATTAGTAGGATTGACATGCTTGGCGTGATTTGCGATTAATAACCAACGATTTAGAAAATTGAGGCTAAAATTATGAAGAAGATTTCACATGGGGGAAACATTTACAAAAAGGCGAAGGAAATGGGAATCCGGGAAGAGGATATTCTGGATTTTTCTGCTAATATCAGTCCACTTGGACTCCCGGAGCATATACGACAGGCAATGGTGAAGGCGATTGACCAAACGATAAATTATCCTGATCCGGATTGCAGCCGTTTAAAAGAAGCCATCAGCAAAGAGGATGCAGTTTCTGAGACAAAAATCGCCTGTGGTAACGGTGGGGCAGATCTTCTGTACCGTCTGGCATTTGGTTTACAGCCAAAAAAAGTACTGCTTCCGGCACCTGCATTTGTAGAATATGAGGAAGCACTATCAGCGGCAGGCGCACAGATAGAATATTATCGGATGACAGAGGATTTTATTATCAAAGAAGATATTTTAGAGCAGATCACAGAAGATACAGACTTTGTTGTTATCTGTAATCCGAATAATCCGACAGGTATTCTTACAGAAAGAGAACGGATTCTCCGAATTCTCGATCGGGCAGAAAAAACAAAGACGTTTGTGATGGTCGATGAATGTTTCCTGGAAATCTGTAAAAATGAAAAAGAATATACAGTAAAGCCTTTTATAGAAAAATACGAACATCTTATTATTTTAAAATCATTTACAAAGCTATATGCGATTCCGGGAGTTCGTCTTGGATATATCCTTGCAGGAAGCGAGAAGGTAATTGAAAGAGTAAATCGTGCCGGACAGGCATGGTCTGTAAGTCATATCGCACAGTGTGCAGGTGTGGCGGCTCTTGCTGATAATATTTATAAAGAAAAGGTTATTGATACCGTAGCAGAGGAACTGGCTTATATGAAGAAAGAATTTTATAAATTACCAGTTGTTTTGTATGATGGAGCAGCAAATTATCTGTTTTTCCGGACACCGGAAATTACAGATTTAGATAAACAATTAGAAGGTCATGGAATTATGATCCGAAATTGCAGTAACTATGAAAATCTTGGCAGGGATTACTGGCGGGTAGCGGTAAAGGCACATGAAGAGAATAAAAAACTTATAAAAGCATTACGGATGATTTTGAAAGGAGAAGAATAATGGCAAAAGCAATTATGGTACAGGGAACGATGTCAAATTCAGGCAAAACCTTTGTTACAGCGGGACTTTGCAGAGTATTTAAACAGGATGGATATAAAGTAGCTCCTTTTAAATCACAGAATATGGCGCTGAATTCTTACATTACAAAAGAGGGGCTAGAGATTGGACGTGCACAGGCAATGCAGGCAGAAGCTGCTATGATTGAGCCGACACACTGGATGAATCCGATCTTGTTAAAGCCAACAAGCAATATGGGTTCTCAGGTTATTGTAAACGGAGAAGTTTATGATAATTTAAGTGCACAGGATTACTATAAAATGAAAGATAATCTTGCACCAGAAGTCATGAAGGCATTTCGCCATCTTTCTGAAGAAAATGACATTATTGTAATTGAAGGTGCTGGTTCTCCTGCAGAAATCAATCTTGCGGAAAATGATATCGTAAATATGGGAATGGCAAAAATGGCGGATGCGCCAGTCATCTTAGTGGCAGATATTGACAGAGGTGGAGTATTTGCTTCTGCTTATGGAACGATCAAACTTCTCCCTGTGGACGAACAGGAACGTTTTTGTGGAATTGTCATCAATAAATTCAGGGGTGATGTGGATATCTTAAAACCGGGACTGGCGATGTTAGAAGAATTAACCGGTAAACCGGTACTCGGTGTAGTTCCGATGGAAAAAATTGATGTGGATGATGAGGACAGTCTTTCTGACCGCCTGAATCAGAAAACGATCACAGAGGGAATTGATGTAGCGGTTATTCGTCTTCCTCACATATCTAACTTTACTGATTTCAGTGTTTTTGAATTAATTGATGGAGTATCTCTTCGTTATGTTACCGATAAAAAGGAACTTGGTGATCCAGATCTGATCCTTCTTCCGGGTACAAAAAATACGATGGGTGATATGGAATGGCTTATTGAAAGTGGTCTGGAAGGAGCAATCATCCGCGCGGCAAGAACAACGAGAGTGATTGGAATCTGTGGAGGTTTCCAGCTTCTTGGAAAGGAAATGCATGATCCGGATGGAGTAGAGCATGGTGGTACGATGCGTGGACTTGGACTTCTTGATACTAAGACAGTATTTAAAGAGGCAAAAACAAGAACGAGAATTAACGGACATATTGCAGAAGAACATAATATCTATGGACTTGAAAATCTTTCTGTAGAAGGCTATGAGATTCATATGGGCATGACGGAGAATCTTGGAGAGGCGATTCCTATGATCACATTGGAAGACGGAAGAACCGATGCATATATGACAAAGAATGGACGTATATGGGGAAGTTATCTACATGGAATTTTCGATAATGAAGACCTTGTATTTGCCCTTGTACAGGACATTATGAAAGAAAAAGGAATTAATCCTGCCGAAAATCATCTTAGTATAGCGGAATATAAAGAAATACAGTATAATAAGCTCGCAGATTTAATTCGAAACAGTCTGGATATGGATGCGGTTTATAAAGCATTATTTGGGGAAAAAGAAGAAGTAGTACGCTGTGGTGGTAAAAAAGATGACACTTCCGGAAAAGGACTGGTACACATTTATTGCGGAGACGGAAAAGGAAAGACAACAACAAGTGTTGGATTAACAGTTCGCGCAGCAGGAAGCGGAAAAAAAGTTCTTTTTTATCAGTTCCTGAAAAATAATAGTTCCAGTGAAAGAAGTATTCTTGAAAAACAGTCAGGGATTAACGTAGTTTCAGGAAAAGAATTGCAGAAGTTTACTTTCCAGATGAATGAAGAAGAGCTGAAGGAGCTTCGTGATTATAATAATGAAATGTTAGACAAACTTTTTGAGATGGCAAAAGATTACGATATGCTTGTTCTTGATGAGAGTGTGTATTCTATCGATAAAGATCTTTTAGATGAAGCAAAGTTAATTGAACATCTTGAGAAGAAACCATTTGCATTAGAAGTTGTTCTCAGTGGAAGAAATCCTTCTGAGAGATTAATCGATCACGCAGATTATGTGTCCGAAATCCGAAAGGTAAAACATCCATTTGATCAGGGCATAAGTTCTCGTATAGGAATTGAGATGTAGAGATGATGTATTTTCCGGTATTTACACAAATTGAAGGAAAACGGTGCCTTATTATGGGTGGTGGAAAAGTTGCCGCAAGAAAGGTGCATACGCTGCTTCAATACGGAGCGGATATTGTTGTAATTGCAAAAAAAGTATGCGATGAGATTAAAGAAGTTCTTCCCGAAAAAAGTATTTTTGAAGATTTCATAAAAAATGCAGAAAGCGATTTCTTAGAAAAAGAAATTCAAAAGGCTGTTCTTGTTGTGGCAGCGACAAGTAGTCGTGAGGAGAACCATCGTGTTGCAGAACTTTGCCATGCGTATCACATCCTTGTAAATGTAGCAGATTCTGAAGCGGAGTCCAGTTTCATTTTCCCATCTGTTGTACGAAAGGGTAATATCAGTATTGGAATTAACAGCGGGACAGGAAGCCCGGCTGTATCCAAACAGATTCGTTGCCAGATTGAAAAAGCTGTTCCGGATTATTATGCAGATATTGCAATTTTTATGGGAGAACTTCGCCAGTATGTAAAGGCGAATTTTGAGGAAGAGGCAATGCGGAGATATATTTTGAAAACTGCCGCAGCAAAAGCCTTTTCTAAAGAGCGGGTTCTTACCGAAAATGAAATAAAAGAAATAATAAGGCAGGGACAAAATGATTGAGTTAGTGGAAGACAGATTAGATATAGATACGTATCTTGAACTTCGTCAGTCAGTTCAATTTAGAAAACTGACACGAGATCAGGCGAAAAAAGGACTTAGTAACAGTCTGTATACATTGGTTGCATTTAAAGATGGAAAGGCAGTTGGCATGGGACGAATCGTAGGAGATGGAGCAATCATCTGCTATGTACAGGATCTGATCATCCGTCCGGAAGTGCAGGGAGAAGGCATCGGTGGTCTTATTTTAGAGACCTTAAAGAAGTTTGTCATTCAGGAAGGGTACGAAGGGACCACAATGATGTTTGATCTTATGTGTGCAAAAGGGAGGGAAGAGTTCTATAAAAAGCATGGATTCATCGCCAGACCGACAAAAGATTTAGGACCTGGAATGATTCAGTTTATTCAGATTGGTTCCGATGAGCAGTAAAGTTGCTTTTCATATCCAATGTGGTAAAATATAAACGTTAGAGTTGTAATTTTTATAACCGTTTACAGTTATAATTTATATCAGAGTTAGGAGAGTTGTATTATGATTAGAAGAAGACGTCTTCGTGCATCAGAGAATTTACGTGCATTAGTTCGTGAAACATCCGTAAGTGCATCCGATTTAATTTATCCGGTATTTGTTATCGAAGGAAAGGACATTAAGAATCCGATTGATTCTATGCCGGGAATCTATCAGTATTCCATCGACCGTCTGGATGAGGAATTAGACCGTATCCGCGAGGCTGGTGTAAAAGGAGTTCTCTTATTTGGAATTCCTGCGCACAAAGATGAGTGTGGAACAGAAGCATATAATGAACATGGAATCATTCAGGAGGCGATTCGTTACATTAAAAAGGTATTTCCTGAACTTGTCGTTATCGCAGATATCTGTCTTTGTGAATATACTTCCCATGGACATTGTGGAGTGATTAAAGACGGTATTATCTTAAATGATGAAACACTTCCACTGCTTGCTAAAACAGCAGTAACCTGCGCACAGGCTGGTGCTGATATGGTAGCGCCATCGAACATGATGGATGGTCACGTCGCAGCAATACGTGAAGCATTAGATGAGGCCGGATATGAGATGACACCGATTATGGCTTACAGCGCTAAAATGGCTTCCGGATACTACGGGCCATTCCGAGATGCAGCGCACTCTGCACCGGGCTTTGGTGACAGAAAAACTTATCAGATGGATTACCATAATCCAAGAGAAGCAATGCGTGATATTCAGGATGATATCGATGAAGGTGCTGACATCATTATCATTAAACCGGCATTAGCATTCCTTGATATTTTAAAAACCGCATCCTGGGAAACAGATATGCCACTTTGTGCTTATAATGTAAGTGGAGAATATTCCATGGTAAAAGCTGCCGCAGCAAACGGTTGGATTGATGAAAAGAAAATCGTTATGGAAAATATGATTGGCATGAAGAGAGCAGGCGCACAGATGATTATTACATATCATGCCCTTGATGTAGCAAACTGGCTCAAAGAAGAGTAGAGAGTTTATTCACTACGAGAAAAAATATAAAAAAGATATAAAAAAGAACTTCAGATTATATATTTATCTCAGTCGAGAAGACTCCCACCTCTTTCAGGTGGTGAGTGATAGCAAATTTATCTCAGTGGGAGTCCAATCTCCGACTGAGATAAACGCTCCGCGAGGATGCGCAGTGATTCTGTAAAGAATATGTCAGCTTACGCTGACCAGAATCACGCGCCAAGTCTCGCGGCTGCTCGACTTGAAAAGTATTATGGTCTGAAGTTCTTTTTATAACAAAAGAAAAAGGAAGATATATTTTCGACGACCAACGAGTCGAAAATATTCTTCCTTTCCCTGTTATGCAAAGTATAGTGATTAATCCTATTCAGAATACATGAAATGAATTAATCTAATTATATTATAATACATTTTTATAAAAAAAGCGATAGAAAATTTAAAAAAATACAATTTTATTTTGTTTTTATTTTCATAGTATTCGACCATTTAGAATAATAGTTCGTATTATACACTTTTTTGTTATACAGGACGGCGGGTATTGAAAAAAAATATCAATAAGCTTATACTATGACTGATTAGATACAACTTATTCTAAAAATCAGTACATAACAAACTACAGGAGGAATTTGAAATGACGTTAGCACAGTTACCTGTGGGAAAAGAAGGAGTAATTGAGACGGTGGGGGGAGAAGGAGATTTACGCTGCCGTTTTTTAGATATGGGCCTTATTCCGGGAACAAAAGTGAAAGTGCTTAAGATGGCACCGATGGGAGACCCGATACAAATTCATCTTCGAGGATATGATATTACGATCCGAAAAGAGGATGGAGAAAAAATAATCTTGAAGGAGGGATCCGTTCAGTGATATTTGCTTTGATTGGTAATCAGAACTGCGGAAAGACAACATTATTTAATCAGATGACTGGCTCTAATCAGCATGTTGGTAACTTTCCAGGTGTGACAGTAGATCAGAAGATGGGAAAGTTTTCTGTTGGTTCTGCGGAAGGATCTGTTGTAGATCTTCCGGGAATTTATTCACTCCGTCCGTATACAAATGAGGAAATTGTTACGAGAGATTTTCTTTTGAAGGAAAAACCGGATGGAATTATTAATATAGTAGATGCTACGAATATTGAGAGAAACCTGTATCTTACGTTACAGCTTATTGAGATGAAAATTCCGATGGTGCTGGCATTAAATATGATGGATGAAGTAAGGAATAATGGTGGTTCTATTAATGTAAAGGAAATGAGCCGCTTACTGGGTATTCCGATTATTCCGATCAGTGCGATTCGGAATGAGGGAGTGGAAGACTTGATCCATACGGCGTGTGAAGTTGCCGAGAATAAACAGTATCCGAAGGTTTATGATTTTTGTACACCAGGTCCGGTGCATCGCTGTATCCATGGTCTATATCATCAGCTGGAAGATCATGCGAGCAGGATTGGAATGAATGGACGTTTTGCGGCTGTAAAAGTAATTGAAGGGGATCAGGATATCATCAGACAGTTAAAACTTTCTGATAATGAGCTTGAAATGATGGAACACAGTATTATCGAGATGGAGACAGACAGGGGTCTTGACCGGAATGCAGCAATGGCAGACATGCGTTATAGCTTTATTGAAAATATCTGTGAAAAGTCCGTAGTAAAGTGTCAGGTCAGCAAGGAATATGAACGAAGTGTACAAATAGACAATATACTTACAAACCGATTTCTGGCATTGCCGGTATTTGCGGCAATTATGGTATTTATTTTCTGGATGACATTTGGTCCGTTCGGGTCATTTTTATGTGATGCATTAAGTGCAGGAATTGACTGGGCTTCAAGAGGGACGAGCCAGCTGCTTACAAATTACGGAATTAATCCTGTTGTAAAGAGTCTTGTTATTGATGGAATTTTTACCGGAGTCGGAAGTGTGCTGAGTTTCCTTCCTGTCATTTTAATATTGTTTTTCTTTTTATCTATATTAGAAGATACAGGATATATGGCAAGGATTGCTTTTGTTATGGACACGTTCCTGCGTAAGATTGGTTTGTCAGGAAGAAGCTTTGTACCAATGCTCCTTGGATTTGGCTGTTCTGTACCTGCGGTAATGGCAAGCCGGACTCTTTCTTCAGAAAGAGACAGAAATCTTACGATCATGCTTATTCCATTTATAAGCTGTTCGGCAAAAATTCCGATTTATACGGTATTTACAGCCGCCTTTTTCCCACATAGAGGAGTACTTGTTATGTCCTGCCTTTATTTTGGAGGAATTGCAGTTGGAATATTAATGGCCTTAATTTTTAAAAGAGTTCTTTTTACAGGGAAACCGATGCCATTTGTTATGGAACTTCCGAATTATCGTTTTCCATCGTTTAAAAGTGTATTGCTTTTAATGTGGGAAAAAGCAAGAGACTTTTTAGAAAGGGCTTTTACGATTATTTTTCTTGCCTCGATGATCATCTGGTTTTTACAGACATTTGACAGCAGATTGAATGTTGTAACAGACAGTGCAAATAGTTTGCTTGCAATGCTTGGACATTTGATCGCACCAATTTTTAAACCACTTGGTTTTGCAGATTGGAGAATTTCTACAGCGCTTGTAACAGGAATCACTGCGAAAGAAGCGGTAGTTTCTACACTTAGTGTTTTACTTGGAACGAATGCAGCGCATGTATCTGCCGCACTTGGCACATTATTTACTGTTCGTTCTGCAACAAGTTTCCTTGTATTTACATTATTATACACACCTTGTGTTGCAGCGATAGCCGCGATTAAAAGAGAAATGAATTCGACATTAAAGACAATAGGAATTGTCATAATGCAGTGTACTATAGCCTGGCTTGCAGCCTGGCTGGTATATCTTATTATTTAAATTATTATTTAAAATTAAGAAACTTTTAGTTTACTTCTTATAGAGGATAGGATAGAATAGGGGTAGATACACAGATGGAAATATTCTACTGTAAAGAAAGGTGGTGGAAGTATGACAGTGATGTATTGGCTGGTAGCTGCGGCAGTTTTTGTTGTGATCGAGATTATGACGATGGGTCTTACTACGATATGGTTTGCCGGTGGCGCTCTGGTAGGTGCAGTAATGGCTGCCGTTTCTCTGCCATTGTGGAGTCAGATTATCGCATTTGCTGTTATATCAGTGATTCTTCTGATTCTGACAAGACCATGGGCCTTGAAGTATGTTAACAGCAGAACGATTAAGACGAATGTAGACAGTCTGATCGGTCAGACTGGACTTGTAACACAGGATATTGATAACCTGAATGCAAAGGGACAGGTGAAGGTGAGAGGACAGATCTGGACAGCAAGAAGCATTTCCGATGAGGTAAAGCTTCATGAGGGGCAGAAGGTCAGCATAGAATCTATTTCTGGAGTGAAGGTAATTGTAAAGCCGATGTAAGGTAAACAGAAGGAGGAGTGAATATATGGGAGTATTTGGAACGATTTTTATGATTATCATAATACTGTTAGTTGTGTATATCGTAACATCCTGTGTGAGAATCGTACCGCAGGCACAGGCATATGTTATTGAGAGACTTGGTGCATATAATGGAACATGGTCTGTTGGTATGCATTTTAAGGTACCGTTTATTGACCGCGTTGCAAAGAAAGTTTTATTAAAGGAACAGGTTGTTGATTTTGCACCACAGCCGGTTATTACAAAGGATAACGTAACAATGCGTATTGATACAGTTGTATATTACCAGATTACAGATCCGAAGCTGTATGCTTATGGAGTAGATAATCCAATCATGGCAATCGAGAATCTGACAGCAACAACATTGCGTAATATTATCGGTGATTTAGAACTCGACTCTACGTTAACATCACGTGAGACGATCAATACAAAGATGCGTGCTACGTTAGACGAAGCAACAGACCCATGGGGAATCAAGGTGAATCGTGTGGAACTTAAGAACATTATTCCGCCGACAGAAATTCAGAATGCCATGGAGAAGCAGATGAAAGCAGAACGAGAACGTCGTGAAGCGATTCTTCGTGCAGAAGGGGAGAAGAAGTCTTCCATTCTTCGTGCAGAAGGTCATAAAGAATCTACGATCCTCGAAGCAGAAGCAGAGAAGGAAGCCGCTATTCTTAATGCGGAAGCGAAGAAGGAAGCGATGATTCGTGAAGCAGAAGGTCAGGCAGAAGCGATTCTTAAAGTGCAGACAGCTACTGCAGACGGTCTTAGAGCAATCAGAGAAGCCGGAGCAGACGAAGCAGTTATTAAGCTTAAATCATTAGAGGCATTAGAGAAAGTAGCAGATGGAAAGGCAACAAAGATTATTATTCCATCTGAGATTCAGAATCTTGCCGGACTCGTTACTTCTATTAAAGAAGTAGCAACACAGCCAGACACAGTAGAAGAAGCAGATACTACCGAGAAGTAAGGCAGAAGCCAGATGATAAAAGTACTATCGAGAAATCTCATCAATTATTTTGATGAGATTTTCTTTCTTTTCAGAATTCGTTTACAGTTTTATTGATTAGATTTGATTAGATTTGATTAGAAGAAATTCGGGATTTAAGTTAATACCCGAATGTTAGAAATTACAGATTAGAGTGTGTTTGAAAATTATGAAAGCAATAATAAAAAAACTACTGGCGCACTACTGGTTAGTGTATCCGGCATTGATTTTAAAGATGTTTATATATTACTGGCAGACAAAAAGACTGGATATGTTAAGCATTTATGACGTCCCATTGTTAAGTCTGTTGTTCTTATTTTGTGTATTTGAGGTATTTTCTTTTAAAGAAAGTAAACCAAGAAGGTATGGGTTTTACGTTGTATACACATTGATTACATTGATTATGCTGGCAGATGCGGCATACAGCAGTTATTTTGGAAAATATATATCGGTCAATCAGCTTTATCAAGTTACAAGTCTGGGACAGATTGCAGGAGATGGTAATGTGATCGGGGCAAGTGTAAGTCCGGGATGTTTACTGACATTAATTGACTATCCATTTGTTTTGTACTGGTACCGTCTTCGAAATAAAGGGAAGAAGGGAATGCTTGATGAATTGGCAAAGCATTGGCCTGCAAAGTTTTCTTTTAAAAGTTTGTGGAAAGAAAAGAAATTTACAGTTTCTTTTATTAAGAGTGTATTTCACATTATTATTTATATTGTAGCAATATGTGCATGGTATTATTATGGATTAAATCCTCAGAATCTTCGCTCTGTGCAGCAGGTAAATCACATTGAATTTTTTACGTATCACACAAATGATGTGGTTGTCAATGTTGTCGGAAAGTTAAAGAGAAGTTCCGTTGATGAGAAGGCAATTCAAAAGAAAATGAAAGCTATTGTACCGAAGTCATCCGGAACTGCTTATAAAGGGGCGGCAAAGGGAAAGAACCTGATTTTGATACAGACAGAGTCTTTTAATAATTTTGTAGTGGGAGCAACATATAATGGACAGGAAATAACCCCTAATTTAAATAAACTATTAAAGAATGATACGATTTATTTCAATCATTTTTATTCAACAACAGGAGTAGGAAATACTGCTGACGCAGAATTTTCTGCACTGAATGGTCTTTATCCAAATGATATCAGGGAATGTTATCGTATGTATGTAGATAATACATATAATGGTTTACCCTGGATGTTTCGTGAGAATGGATATAGTGCACTGGCATTCCATGGCTATGTGAAAACATTTTGGAACCGAAGTGAGGCATATAAAAATCAGGGATTCCAACACTATTATTCAGAAGAAGAACTGAAAAAAACACAGATTTCAGGATTTGGTATTACGGATAAGGAAATGTTCCGGCAGGCGGTTGATATTTTAAAAACAAAGAAGCAGCCATTTTTCAGTTTTATGATTACACTTACCAATCATATTCCGTATGAACTAGACCAGTCTTTAGCGAGTCTTAAATTAAAAAGCAGCGACGAAGGAAGTACCTTTGGAAATTATCTGCAAACGGTTCGATATACAGATGAAGCATTTGGTAAACTCATAGAATATCTCAAGGGAAATGATATGTATGATAATACAGTGATCGCTATATACGGAGATCATCAGGGGATGAATAAGGAAACCCCATCTGTTCGCTGGAAAATGACAGACTTTCTCGGAAAAGAATATGATTATGATGAGATGTTGAATGTTCCGTTTATCATTCATATCCCAGGATTAAATGAAAGTAAGGTTGTAGATACGGTTGGCGGGGAAGTTGATATCATGCCGACTATTGCAAATCTCATGGACTTAGATACAAAACAACCTTATGTATTCGGACATGATCTGTTGAATGCAGATGAAGGTTTCATAGCGCAGATTTCATATGTAGGAGAAGGTTCCTTTATCACCAGTGATGATAATATGTTATTTACAATAGGAAAAGATGGAACAGTAGAAAGTGGAAGATTAATCTCACTTTTAGATGGCAGCAGAAAGAACCTTAACAAAAAACTTTGTCAGAAATACTCGGATCGTGCCCAGAGTTTGATAGATACCTGTAAGGAAGTACTTGATAATAACCTTATAGCGAATTATATCACTCATTAAAAAACATAATCCTTTTTAGAGGAATGGTTTGTTAAGTGAATTAAACTAGAAATATTGACATTATTCTTCATATGTAGTATAAATTTTGTTAATACTTTTACTATGTAAATAGTAATTACAGGCAGTAAGTTGTTTTGACTTGGAGGAATAGAAGATGAATTTAAAAGGACGTAGTTTTTTAACTTTACTGGATTTTAATAAAGATGAGATTCGTTATATGCTGGATCTGGCTCATGAGCTTAAAGCAAAAAAGAAGAAGGGTATTCAGGGTGAAGAACTTAAAGGTAAGAATATCGTGCTTGTCTTTGATAAATCTTCTACAAGAACACGTTGCTCTTTTGAAGTTGCGGCAATGGATGAGGGTGCACATGTAACATATCTTACAAACTCTCATATGAATAAGAAGGAATCAATCGAGGATACTGCGAAGGTTTTTGGAAGAATGTATGATGCAATCGAGTATCGTGGATTCGGACAGAATATCGTAGAAGATTTACAGAAGTATTCCGGTGTTCCTGTATGGAATGGTCTTACAGATGTAGATCATCCTACACAGGTTTTAGCAGATTTCATGACAATGGAAGAACATATTGATAAGAAGTTAGATGAGATGAAGCTTACATTTGTTGGAGATTTATCTGATAATGTAATGTATGCTCTGATGTATGGAAGTGCGATCATGGGTGTCGATTTTAAGGCAGTAGGACCGAAAGAGACCGTATGTGATCCTAAGGTTCTTGAAGTATCACAGGAGCTTGCTAAGAAGAGTGGTGCAACGATTACAATTTCTCACGATCCAGAAGATGTAAAAGGTTCCGATGTTATTTATACAGATATCTGGGTAAGTATGGGTGAATCAGAAGATTTATATCCAGTGCGTGTGAATGCGTTATCTCCTTATAAAGTTACAACGAAGATGATGAAAGATACCGGTAACGACAAGTGCTTATTTATGCATTGTCTGCCAGCATACCATGATTTTGAAACAAGCGTTGCACGAGATATGAGAGATCGTCTGGGTCTTGATATCAGAGAAGTAGAAGATGAAGTCTTCCGCTCTGAGAATTCTGTTGTGTTTGATGAAGCAGAGAACAGAATGCATTCAATTAAGGCTGTGATGGTGGCAACTCTCGGAAGATAGTTTACCTGGAAAGACGGTTTGATATCAATGAAAGAAAAGATTTTAGAGTTTTTGAAACAGCAGGATGGGTTTATATCCGGTCAGCGTATCTGTGATGAGCTGGGCGTTTCAAGGACTGCTGTTTGGAAGTATATGAACAGTCTGAAAAAAGAGGGATATGAGATAGAGTCGGTGACCCGGAAAGGTTACCGGCTTTTACAAAGCCCGGACCTGCTCACAACAGAAGAGATACTTTCTTCTATGAAAGAAGCTTGTATACCGGGAGAGTTATGTTGTTTTGAGAGTATTGATTCTACCAATGAAGAAGCAAAGCGCCGGGGAGAAAGCGGGGCGCCAGATGGAAGTGTCTATGTGGCAGACCAGCAGACTCGCGGAAAGGGACGAAGAGGAAAAACCTGGATATCTCCGTCAGGAGAAGATGTTTTCTTTACCATACTGCTGCGACCTGAACTGCCGTTAGACTGTGTTTCCATGCTTACTTTAGTAGCGGCATCGGCAGTTGCGGAAGGAATTGATAAGGTGACCGGACAGTGCTGCCAGATTAAATGGCCGAATGATATTGTTCTTAATAAGAAAAAGGTATGTGGTATTCTCACAGAAATGAATATGGAGATTGACAGCATTGCATATGTTGTGGTTGGTATTGGAATTAATGTAAATCGTATAAATTTTGGAGAAGAGATTGCAGATATGGCAACTTCACTTAAAAAGGAAAGTGGTCATAATATAGAAAGATCTGTATTGCTTTCAGAAATTCTGACAGCTTTTTTCAGAGATTATAAACTGTTTTTGGAGAAACAGGACTTATCCCCGTTTTTAGATTATTATAACAAGAAGCTTGTGAATGTAGACCATGAAGTAAAGATTATAAAAAAAGATGAGGAAATCATTCGTACAGCGCTTGGTATTAATGAACGAGGAGAACTGATCGTTCAGGATGCAGAGGGAAGAAAAGAACATATTTTTTCCGGTGAGGTATCCGTTCGTGGTATTTATGGGTATGTATAGGAGAGCGTTAGTATGTTTGATGATAAAGTAATATTATGTGGTTCCAGCAGTTATGAGAAGATTTTTTACTTTAATCCGGAATTTGATTCACTTCCTAAGCAGATTAAAGAGGAACTTCAGATTATGTGCGTTCTTTTTACAGAAGATGTGGGAGGAATTCTCAGACTGGAATTTGATGAAACAGGAAATCTTAATCTTACTGTGGAGTCAAAGGAAGATGATTTCTTCTTTGACGAAATAGGAAGTGTTCTTAAGATAAAACAGCTACGTGCAGAAAAGAGAGAACTCCTCGAAAATATGGAAACATATTTCAGGGTATTTTTCTTACAGGAGGGACAAGATGTTACTGGCAATTGATATTGGAAATACAGATTTTACGATAGGAATCTTTCAGGAGAAAAAGCTGTGCGATACCTTTCGAATGAGAACAAAGATTAATCGTACTTCAGATGAATATGGTGTATTTATTTTAAATACTCTTCAGTATAAAGGATATGAGGCAAAAGATGTGGAAGATGTCATTATCTCCTCTGTTGTACCGGCAGTTATGCATTCTTTTAACAGTGCGATCATCAAATATTTTGGTCTCAAGCCGATTATCGTAGGTCCTGGAATTCGTACCGGAATCCGTATTGCAACAACAAATCCAAAAGAAACAGGGGCAGATCGAATTGTGGATGCTGTAGCAGGGTATGAACTTTACGGTGGCCCGGTTATTGTTGTTGACTTTGGTACGGCAACAACGTATGACTTGATTACACAAGATGGCAGATTTGTCGGAGGAGTGACATCCCCTGGAATCCGCACTTCCGCGAATGCTCTCTGGCAGCAGGCAGCGAAACTTCCAGAAATTGAAATCAGAAAGCCAAAGAATATTCTTGCAAAAGATACCGTAACAAGCATGCAGGGTGGTCTTGTTTATGGATATATCGGTCAGACAGAATACATTATCCGTAAGATGAAGGAAGAAAGCGGTCTTGGAAAAATCAACGTTGTAGCAACAGGTGGTCTTGGTAAAATGATTGCAAAGGAAACAAGTTTTATTAATTATTATGATGCCAATCTTACATTGAAGGGACTGCAGATTATTTATGATAAGCAGAAACAGGATTAAATCATGACTGTAAAAGAAATATATGGCACAGATTTTCCAGTGATTCTGGCTCCTATGGCGGGAATTACAGATCTTCCTTTTCGAATTTTGTGTAAAGAACAGGGTGCAGATGTGATGGTTACGGAGATGATCAGCGCGAAGGCACTTTTTTATGGGAATAAGAACACATTGCCGCTTATGCAGACAGAAGAAGAAGAGAAACCGATCGGAGTGCAGATTTTTGGCTCGGAGCCGGAACTTATGGGTGCAATGGCTCATAAAATCGAAAATAAGGGATTTTCTTATATTGATATTAATATGGGATGCCCCGTTCCCAAGATTGTGAACAATAAAGAAGGCTCAGCATTAATGCTCAATCCGGAACTTGCCGGAAGAATTGTAAAAGAAGTTTCTAAAGCAGTAAGTTTACCGGTTACAGTAAAGTTTAGAAAAGGTTTTGATGATGACCATATCAATGCTCCTGAATTTGCACAGATCATGGAGGAAAATGGTGCTGCTGCTGTTGCTGTTCATGGGAGGACGAGAGTCCAATATTATACCGGAGAGGCAGACTGGAATATTATCAAAGAAGTTAAAAAAGCTGTTTCTATTCCGGTTATCGGAAACGGTGATATTTTTACCGGAGAAGATGCTGTCAAAATGCGGGAATATACAGGTTGTGACGGAATTATGGTTGCCAGAGGAGCGAAGGGAAATCCATGGCTCTTTCGAGAGATAAAGGCAGCACTTTTCGGAGAGAAGATTCCGGAATGTCCTACAGAGGAAGAAGTGATTTCCATGCTCCTTCGTCATGCACAATTAAGTGTGAAGTATAAAGGAGAGAAAATGGGAATCCGGGAGATGCGGAAACACACAGCGTGGTATACTACAGGAATGCATGGTTCTTCCTCTCTTCGAAATAAAGTAAACCAGGTAGAAACTTTAGAAGCGCTCAGAGAACTTTTGATGCGTTGACAATGAATTTTTTTTGGACTATAATGATACTTTAAGTGAACCAGAAAAGAAAGGTGTAGATTATGGTGGAAGCAAAGAAACATATCCTGACAAGTAAGGGAATGCAGGCATTAGAAGATGAACTGCAGGATCTCAAAGTAGTTAAACGAAAAGAAATCGCACAGAAGATAAAAGAAGCCAGAGAACAGGGTGACTTATCTGAGAATGCAGAGTATGATGCAGCTAAAGATGAGCAGCGTTCTATGGAAGCAAGAATCGAAGAACTTGAGAAGATCATCAAGAACGCAGAAGTTATTGATGAATCTGCTTATGATAAAGATACAGTAAGTATCGGAAGCACTATTAAGTTTTACGATGAAGAATTTGACGAAGAATTAGAATATCGCATTGTTGGTTCTACAGAATCTGATATTCTTAAAGGACTTATCTCTAATGAATCTCCATTAGGAAAAGCTCTGATTGGTGCTAAGGTCGGAGAGACTGTTCAGGTAGAGAGTCCGGATGGATTTTCCAGATACAAGATTTTAGAGATTTCCAGATCCTGATTTGATGGATTAAAGAAACGAAAAGCAGAAATTTGATATAGAATAAATTGTGAAGATAGTTGCGGCGTAGAAAATGCCTGATCGGCATTTTTACTTGCTCCGACATCACATTTTATTCTATATCAAATTTCTGCTTTTCTGTTCTTTGGCGCCAGATGAAATCAGGATTTTGTATGGAAAAAATAAGGGGTTTCCCCAGAAGTCTATGATTTTCGTTTTTTGAGGCAAAATGAAGCGTCTGTCGCCCCCTCTTTCCCACAGATTAAATAACTGATTCTATCTGGAGTCAACAGACAAGAGAACAAAAATATTATATGAACTAGAATGTGATGTCGGAGCAAATAAAAATGCCGACGAGACATTTTCTATGCAGCGACTACCTTCACATTCTAGTTCATATAATATTTTTGTTCTCCGTCTGTTTCCCCTCATAAATCAGTATATGAAATCTTTATTTTACCGTTGTAATTGGAAGAAAGTTCATGTTATACTAAAATAGATTAAAAAGATTTTAGAAATCGAGGAACAGTTATGATTGATCCGAAGAAAGTCAGATTAATGACGAAGTTGGCGGTTTATGAAGAGGGTCCGGGAAAGAAGGATTTGAGAATAAACGGTTACAGTAAGAGAACATATGTGAATATTAAGCAGTTAGAAAGTGTAATTGCAATTACAGCGGCTTATATATTAGCGATGGTGCTGTATTGTTTTGGCATTTACACAGATATTATGTCACGAGGATTGAGCTTTCCCTATCAAAAGTATATTGTTCATGCAGTTATTCTTTACGTTATTATAGTTGTTCTGGATATTGTATGTATAAGGCGATATTATACCAGAGTTTATGAGAAGATGAGAGTGGATATAAAGCAGTACGAACATAATTTGTATCGTCTGGGAAGATATATTCAAAAAGAAAAGGACAGGGAATAGCTTATGATGGCACAATTAGTCTATTTTAAAGAATGGTTAACAACTTTATATAAGAGACATATAGAGATAATTTTACCGATATTGAAGTTGCTTTTTGCTTTTTTTGCACTGAGTATGTTTCAGAGAATGTTTTATTATAATGAATTTATTGATAAACCATGGGTGTTCCTGGCAGTTTCAGCTGTGCAGGCTTTTTTACCAATATCGTTTTTGTATTATGCGATATCTATATTGATTATGATAAATCTGTGGAATGTTTCCATGGATATTTTTCTGGGATTTGTAATTTTCTTTATCATCTGTTCCCTTGCATTTATACGAGTAGATAAGAAGCATGCGATAATTATTATAGCTACAGTGCTTTTATTTTATTTAAAGCTGGAGTATCTTCTGCCGGTACTTTTAGGGATGAGCGTTGGTTTTGGAGCGATTCTTCCGGCAGCGGCAGGAATTGTGACGTACTTTTTATCAGTATACATGACAGATGTAAGTACATTGCTTACGACCTCTACAAGTTCTAGTTTTGGAATGGGACTACAGCGAATAGTTAATCTGATCTTAATTGATAAGAAGCTGCTGGTGCTTCTTGTAACATTTGCTTTGATTATTTTTATAACAACATTACTTTGCCACATATTTTATGAAAGAGCATGGATGTTTGCTATTTTTGTGGGAAATATAGCAATGGTACTGTTATTGTTATTTGGAAGATTGATTTTTGAACTGGATTATACGATATGGCGGCTGTTTCTTGAGGTAATACTGGGAATTGGATGTTGTTATATTTATCGATTCTTTAGGGGAATCGGAGATGTGTCCAGAATCGAGAAGGTATCTTTTGAGGATGACGAATATTTTTATTATGTAAAAGCAGTTCCCAAGATTAAGGTTACAGAGAAAAACAGGAATGTAACGAATATTAAGTCCGAAGAAAATGAGGATGACCTTCTGTTTGATGACATAACGGAAGATTCTGATTTGCCTGACAAGGATGGGAAGGAAGCAGAGAAAGAGTGAAAGGGCTAGATAATAGATTATGCAGTTAATAAGTATAGGACAATTTCACAAAGTAATAGAAAAGTATTTATATTGGCTGTCTCTTCCGTCAATTGGTTTTACAGATATTCTGGAGATTATCATTATCAGTGTGATCGTTTACCAGATGTTGAAGTGGGTACAGCTAACAAGGGCATGGACGTTGTTTAAGGGTATTATCATGCTTTTGCTTTTTGCCCTTTTTGCGGCAATATTCCAGCTTAATACAATATCATGGCTGCTTTCTAATTCGCTCAGTGTTGGAATTACAGCGGCGATCATTATTTTTCAGCCGGAACTTAGACGGGCATTGGAACAGTTAGGACGGAAGAAGATCTTCAGTAATATTTTTTCATTTTCAGCCGGAGAGTATGAGGGAAGACAGTCTGCGTTTACAGAAAAGACGATCAATGAAGTTGTACGTGCTTCTTATGAAATGGGTGAAGTTAAAACAGGAGCTTTAATTGTCATTGAGCAGAATGTAGCACTTGGGGAGTATGTGCGTACAGGAATCACTATAGATGGTCTGGTAACCAGTCAGTTGCTGATCAATATTTTTGAACATAATACACCACTTCATGATGGAGCTGTTATTATCAGAGGGAATCGTATCGTATCAGCGACTTGTTATCTTCCTCTTACAGATAGCATGGATATTGGAAAAGAACTAGGAACAAGACACAGAGCTGCGGTGGGAATCAGCGAAGTCTCAGATAGTCTGACGATCATTGTTTCAGAAGAGACTGGTGCAGTATCACTTGCAAAGGATGGAAGATTATATAAACATTTGCAGAAGGAAGAACTTGTAGAAAAGCTTCAGCAGTTAAAAGTTGATGATACAGGTAATGCAGATGTATTTAAAAAATGGAAGGACTTGTTGCGGAATGAAAAGTCAGAAAAATAATATGTGGATGAAGATACTTTCTGTCGTCATAGCAGTCTTAATATGGCTTTTTGTGGCAAATACAAACGATCCGGTAATTACGAAGAGGTTTTACAGTATTCCTGTAAAGATTACGAATGAGGATGCGCTTACAAAACGAGGATATGCTTACGAAATTCTCGATGGTGAAGAAGTCAATATTACAGTAAAAGGAAAGAGCAGTATTGTACGTTCCATGGGAATTACAGATTTTCAGGCGGTTGCAGATTTTTCAAAGCTGTCTAAAGTTGATGCAGTACCAATTGATGTTACGGCAAAGAAGTACGCCGATCAGTTAGATATTACATTGGGAACAACAAACACGATGAAGATTAAGAAGGATGAAGTCGTGACGATCAGTGTTCCGGTCAACATTACAGTAAAAGGAGATCCGGCAGAAGGATATGCTGTTGGTCGAGCTACAAGTACCCCGAATCTGATCAAGGTAAGTGGACCGGAGAATTTACTTTCTTCTGCGAAAGAAATTCGTGCAACGGTCAGTGTAGATGATATTTCTCATGATGTTACAGCAACAGATAAGCCGGTGCTATATGATGAGGAAGGTAAGAAGATAAGCAACAACCAGATAGAATTTGATACATCATCCATAAGTATTTATGTGGAACTGTGGAAGACGAAAACCGTAGATGTAAAGCTCTCTTATACAGGGGAGCCTGCAAAGAATTATCATCTGGTTTCGTTTGACTATGAACCAAAGCAGATCACGATCGCAGCACCGGATGATACATTAGAAAGTCTGGACTCTATTACACTTGACAGTGTATCCATTGATGGACTCAAGGAAAATTATGAGAAGGATATTGATCTGACACAGGCAGTGCTTCCGGATGATGTGATATTAGCCGGAGACGATGCAAATGACGTGAAAGTCAAGGCAACGATTGAAAAGATAACTTCTCATAAGTTGTCGTTTGAGAAAAAAGATATTAATGTAACAAATAATAGTAATGGTTACAAAGTTGCTTATGATAAGGATAATGACTATTCGATCCTGGTAGATGGACCATCCTCTGTTGTGGATAGTCTGGCGATAAAAGATTTTGTTCCATGGATAGATGTGAATGGTTTAGAACCCGGAACACATGAAGTATCTTTGCACGTGAGAGATGTTGAGGGAGTTACCGTAGGAGCCACAACAAAGCTCAAGATTACTTTAAAAGAAAATAAGTAACTGTTCAGACTTGATCAGTAGATTCATTTGTGCGGCTTCTTTATAGAATACCGCACAAATCTGATTAGTTACAAATAGTGGATTTGATGAATTGAGGAAATGATTATATGAGACAAAAAACAGAAACAATGCTTTGTGCTGCTTTCATGGAACTACTGAAAAAGTGTCCCTTTTCAAAAATCACGATACAAAAGCTTGCCGGTCAATGTGGAGTGAACCGGCAAACTTTTTATTATCATTTTGACAATATATACGACCTGATGTCAAAAGCATTTGAATATGAACTGGTACATGAGAGCCGCATATATGAAGAAGTAACCTGGGAGTATGCTATGAGCAGGTTCTTACAGTGGATAAAAGATAATCGCGTGATCATTCGAAATATTTTGACAAATGCAGAGCTGCCATATTTAAAAAAAGCTATGTATCCGCTGATTGCAAGGAGCATATCCTGTGGGTATTTTTCAAAAAATACAGAGGCGTTTTTAGAGAAAAAGCAGGAAGAATTTTGTAATGATTTCTTTACATTAGGAATTACACAATATGTTCTTGAATGGGCAGAAAATGATTTCAGAGAACCGGTAGAAGATATCATCGCCCATCTGTCATGGCTTTTACAGAAAGTGTATGTATAAAGTGTCTGCATAGGAGGGTAAAAATGATTTCCAGTACATCCAATATAAAAGTAAAAAATATTATAAATCTGAAAAAAAGTGCAAAGGCAAGAAAAAAAGAAAATTGTTTTCTGGTAGAAGGTCCCAGAATGTTTTTTGAGATTCCGAGAGACAGAGTTGTGGAATGCTATCTCACAGAAGAATTTGCCGGGAAATACGATAAAGAACTAAGAGGATGGAACTACGATCTTATCAGTGAAAATGTATGCAGACATCTTTCTGATACGAAAACTCCGCAGGGAGTCATCGCAGTAGTACGAAGAGAAGAACCTGACATTGGAGAACTCATCAATAAAGAAAAGAATCCATGCTTTTTTCTCTTAGAAAGTCTTCAGGATCCGGGTAATCTTGGAACAATTGTAAGAACAGCAGAAGGCGCCGGAGTAACAGGAATCATCATGAACAAAGAAACGGTGGATATTTATAATCCCAAGGTAATTCGTTCTACGATGGGAGCGATTTTCCGAGTTCCTTTTGTTATTACGGATGATCTTCCTCAAGTAGTTGAACAATTAAAACAGAAAGGAATTTCTGTGTATGCAGGACACTTAAAAGGAGATGTGTTTTATAAGCAGGATTATCGAAACGGCAGTGCTTTCCTTATAGGTAATGAGGGAAATGGACTTACGGATGAGATTACTGCTTTAGCAGATCATAAGATAAAGATTCCGATGAAAGGAAAGGTAGAATCTTTAAATGCAGCAGTGTCTGCCACGATTCTTATGTACGAAACAATGCGTCAGAGAGAATTTATATCCGACGTGCAGTAGAAGTATGGGGCTGTCGCACTATTGTTCCAACTTTAGACTATTGAAAAACACAGAGAGACTCCATATATAAATCCACACTAGTTGAAGTACTTCGTCGGATTGTGTCCAGGTCAGTAAGACAAGGGATTGTCTTCTTCCCTTGGATACAATCTCTCCTCGTTCTTCAAATAGTGCAGATTTATATATGGGGTCTCTCTGTGTTTTATTTTTATTTTATCTCGGAACAATAGCCCGACAGCCATTTGTGTAAAGAAAATTAAGGAAGTGGTCATACAAAATGTAGTATGATTAAATAAAAAAGAATCAATAAAGTAGACAAAACGACCATTCAGATAAAATTGTTAAAAAAATAATTATTTAATCTGCTTTAAAAACGACAAAAAAATTGTGCATTATCATGCAAAAACACAAAAGAAACATACAAAAAATGTAAATTGTCTAAATACATCGCACAGAAATTATGTTAATATAAGAGCAGAGGTCAGGAAGGTATTGGGCTTGACCACAACGTAATGAATTATTTTAAGGAGGGTTTACTTATGGCTAAGTACATGATGGCGTTAGACGCAGGAACAACTAGTAACCGTTGTATCTTATTTAATGAAAAAGGTGAAATCTGTAGTGTAGCGCAGGAAGAATTTACACAGTATTATCCACAGCCAGGCTGGGTAGAGCATGATGCAAAGGAGATCTGGCATACACAGTTATCTGTAGCACGTCAGGCTATGGAAAAACTTGGTGTTACAGCAGCTGATATCGCTGGTATCGGTATTACTAACCAGCGTGAAACAACTATCGTTTGGGATAGAGAAACAGGAATGCCAATCTATCATGCAATCGTTTGGCAGTGCCGTCGTACATCTGAATACTGCGATTCCTTAAAGGAAAGAGGATTAGTAGATAAGATCAGAGAAAAAACAGGTCTTGTTATTGATGCTTACTTCTCAGGAACAAAGATTCACTGGATTCTTGAAAACGTACCTGGAGCAAGAGAAAGAGCTGAAAAAGGCGAGTTAATGTTTGGTACAGTTGATACATGGTTAATCTATAACCTGTCCGGAAGAAAGATTCATGTAACAGACTACTCTAACGCAGCAAGAACAATGTTATTTAACATTAATACTCTTCAGTGGGATGATGAGATTTTAGCAGAATTAGATATTCCTAAATCGATGCTTCCAACACCGAAACCATCAAGTGAAATTTATGGTATGACAGATGAGAGCCTCTTCCAGGGAAGAATTCCTATCGCTGGAGCAGCAGGTGATCAGCAGGCAGCTTTATTTGGACAGACATGTTTCAATCCTGGTGAAGCTAAGAATACATACGGAACTGGTACATTCATGTTAATGAATATCGGTAAAGAAGTTAAATTATCTGAGAATGGTCTTGTAACTACAATCGCATGGGGACTTGACGGCGAAGTTAACTACGCATTAGAAGGTTCTGTATTCGTAGCAGGTGCAGCTATCCAGTGGTTACGTGATGAAGTTAAGATCGTAGACGCAGCTCCAGATTCTGAATTCTTCTGTAACAAAGTTCCAGATACAAACGGATGTTATGTAGTTCCTGCATTTACAGGACTCGGAGCTCCTCATTGGGATCAGTACGCTCGTGGATGTATTGTAGGTCTTACACGTGGATGTAACAAAGCTCACATCATTCGTGCTACAGTAGAATCTCTTGCATATCAGACATATGATATCCTTGAAGCTATGCAGGCTGATGCAGGCGTTAAGTTAGCAGCTCTTAAGGTTGATGGTGGAGCTTGTAAGAATGACTTCTTAATGCAGTTCCAGGCAGATATCATTGATGCTCCTGTACATCGTCCACAGTGTGTTGAGACAACAGCTATGGGTGCTGCATATCTTGCAGGTCTTGCAGTTGGATATTGGAACAGTAAAGAAGACGTTATCGCTAACTGGGCTATTGATAAAGTATTTGATCCTGAGATGGATGATGATCACCGTCAGAAATTACTTAAAGGCTGGAAGAAAGCTGTTAAGTGTTCCTACGGATGGGCAAAAGAAGATTAGTTAGACTTGATTTGATTAATAAGAATTAGCCATTTAGTTACATAATAAAATGCAAGGAGGGATCCATTTATAAAATGGGTCTCTTTTTGTGTGTCAGTTTTTTCTTTTAAGCTCATGTATTTCTCAGTACAGAAAGACACTGAGAGTGCATTAAATTTGTATTTATCTGGTTATTCACTTGATTATGCATAATAAATATGATAAATTCAGAGATTAGAAAGAGTTGTAAAACGATAAGGAGATTGAAATATGGCAAATATAATTTCAGATGAAACAATCGAATATGTCGGAATCCTTGCCAAGCTGGAACTTTCTGAGGAAGAAAAGGAACAGGCAAAGAAAGATATGGCAAATATGCTTGACTATATTGATACATTGAATGAACTTGATACCAGTGGAGTGGAGCCGATGAGTCACGTATTTCCAGTGAATAACGTGTTTAGAGAAGACGTTGTTACAAATGAAGATGACAGAGAAGAGATTCTGGCGAATGCGCCGGAAGCGAAGGACGGAGCTTTTGTAGTTCCAAAGACTTTTGATTAGGAGGAAAGATATGGGGCTTATGGATTATACAGCTGTTGAGCTGGGTAAGAAGATTAAAGCAGGAGAAGTATCTGTTTTAGAAGCTGCGAATGCGGCCATGGATGCTATTAATGCTTTAGAAGATAACTTTAATTGTTATGTAACTGTACAGGAAAGAGAAACTATACAGGCAAAAGCGGAAGAACTTCAGAAGAAGATTGATGACGGAACCCTTACAGGTCCACTTGCCGGTGTTCCGGTTGCAGTGAAGGATAATATGTGTACAAAGGGAACTCGCACAACCTGTAGTTCTAAGATTCTTGAGAACTTTGAGCCAACTTATACTGCAGAGGCAGTTCTGAATCTTGAGAAAGCCGGCGCACTTATTATTGGTAAGACCAATATGGATGAGTTCGCGATGGGCAGTACAACAGAAACTTCTCATTATGGAGTGACAAAGAACCCATGGAATGCAGAGCATGTACCAGGCGGCTCTTCAGGTGGTTCGGCAGCAGCAGTTGCAGCAGGAGAGTGCAGCTATGCGTTAGGTTCAGATACGGGTGGATCGATTCGCCAGCCGGCTTCTTATTGTGGTATTGTCGGAATGAAGCCTACGTATGGTACTGTTTCCCGTTATGGACTCATTGCATACGGCTCTTCTCTTGATCAGATCGGACCGATGGCGAAGGATGTAACGGACTGTGCAACTATTCTTGAAACAATCGCATCCTATGACCCGAAAGATTCTACTTCTGTCAAGAGAGAAGATTATGATTTTACATCTGCTTTAAAAGAGGATGTAAAAGGAATGCGCATTGGAATCCCAAAAGATTATATGGGAGAAGGACTGGATGAGGAAGTAAAGGCAGCCGTTCTTTTAGCCGCAAAGAAGTTAGAAGAAAAAGGTGCCATTGTAGAAGAGTTTGATTTAAGCCTTGTTGAATATGCAATTCCTGCTTATTACGTTATTGCTTCTGCAGAGGCAAGTTCTAATCTTGCACGTTTTGATGGTGTGAAATATGGATATCGTACAGAAAGTTACGAAGGACTTCATAATATGTATAAAAAGACTCGTTCCGAAGGCTTTGGACCTGAGGTAAAGAGAAGAATTATGCTTGGTTCTTTCGTGTTAAGTTCAGGTTATTATGATGCATATTACTTAAAAGCGCTTCGTACAAAGGCATTAATTAAGCAGGCATTTGATAAAGCATTTGAAAAGTATGATGTCATTTTAGGGCCGGCAGCACCAACAACGGCACCGAAGCTTGGTGAGAGCTTAAGTGATCCGATTAAAATGTACCTGGGAGATATTTATACCATTTCTGTAAACCTTGCAGGTCTTCCAGGAATCAGCGTACCGGGCAGCCTTGACAGCAAAGGCCTTCCGATCGGTATCCAGTTTATCGGTGATTGCTTTAAAGAAAAAAATATTATTCGTGCAGCATATGCATTTGAGCAGAGTCGTGAATTTGTAAATTGGAGTCTGAACGGAAAGGAGGAAAAGTAGAATGAGTAAACAATATGAAACGGTCATCGGTCTGGAAGTCCATGTAGAACTGGCGACAAAAACAAAGATTTTCTGTGGATGCAGCACTGCTTTTGGTGGCGCTCCGAATACACATACCTGCCCGGTTTGTACAGGTATGCCTGGTTCCCTTCCTGTATTAAATAAGCAGGTTGTAGAGTATGCCGCTGCTGTAGGTCTTGCAACAAATTGTACGATTACACAGTACTGCAAGTTTGACCGTAAGAACTATTTTTATCCGGACAATCCGCAGAACTATCAGATTTCTCAGCTCTATCTTCCAATTTGCCGCAATGGCCAGGTAGAGATTAATGTAGACGGAAGAAAGAAGAATGTAAGAATCCATGAGATTCATATGGAAGAAGATGCCGGAAAGTTAGTACATGACCCATCTACAGGTAATTCCTTAGTAGATTTTAACCGAAGTGGTGTTCCGCTGATCGAGATCGTATCAGAGCCGGATATGCGCTCAGCAGAAGAAGTTATCGCATACCTTGAAAAGCTTCGCATGATCATCCAGTATCTTGGAGCATCTGATTGTAAACTTCAGGAAGGATCCATGAGAGCGGATGTTAACTTATCTGTCCGCGAAGTGGGAACAGAAGAGTTCGGAACAAGAACAGAGATGAAGAACTTAAACTCCTTCAGCGCAATCGCAAGAGCAATCGAGGGAGAGATGGAACGCCAGATTGATTTAATTGAAGATGGTAAGAAAGTTGTACAGGAAACAAGAAGATGGGATGATGATAAAGAATATTCTTATCCGATGCGTTCCAAAGAAGATGCACAGGATTATCGTTACTTCCCGGAACCAGACCTTGCACCAATCGTAATTTCAGATGAATGGTTAGATGAGATTCGCAGTCGTCAGCCAGAATTTCGTGATGAAAAACAGGCACGTTATAAAGAACAGTTTGGTCTTCCTGAATATGATATCAATATCATTACAGAAGATAAAACACTTACCGACTTATTTGAATCCTGCATCGAACTGGGTGCAGCTGCAAAAGAAGTATCGAACTGGATTATGGGAGACATTATGCGTCTCTTAAAAGAAAAAGAAATGGAAGCTTCTGACATACATTTCAGTCCAGCAAATCTTGTTAAAATGATTCAGATGATTGAATCTGGAGCAATTAACCGTAAAGTAGCCAAGAAGGTATTTGAGGCAATCTTTGACGAGGATGTAGATCCAGAAGTTTATGTAGAAGAGAACGGATTAAAGACTGTAAATGATGAAGGCGCATTACGAAAGGTAATTGAAGAAATCGTTGCGAATAATCCAAAGTCTGTAGAAGACTATAAAGCTGGAAAGAAGAAAGCAATGGGATTTTTTGTAGGTCAGACAATGAGAGCCATGAAAGGAAAAGCAGACCCGGCAATGGTAAATCAGATTCTCAAAGAAATATTAGATTAATACTAATTTGTAGATTTCGTGTAGACGAAAAAAGAAATAATACCATATCCCATCTGCTCTGTAGTCGCTGTGTTTAAAATGCTCGTTCGAATCTTAAACACGCTCCGAAGCCGCATCTGGGATATGGTATTATTTCTTTTTTCTGACTATACAAAACTCACAGTTGGTGAGAATTAGTATTTTTGTTTGAGGAAAACATGGGGTTTCTCCAAAAGTCTATGGATTTTGTTAGGAGAATTTTTTCTCTGGTTAACTCTCATAATCTTCTGGGCAATTTCCTTATTCCCATCCAAGCTTTAAATACTAATTTCCATCTGGAGCCAAACAACAGAAAAGCAGAAATTTAATAGAAAAGGAAATGTGATGTCGGAGCGAATAAAAATGCCGGTCAGGCATTTTCTACGAAGCGACTATCTTCACATTTCCTTTTCTATTAAATTTCTGCTTTTCGTTTCTTTAGTCCATCAAATTAGTATTTAGAAAGGAATATTTATGTGTGAAAAGAAAGTACCTGTATTAAATTTTATGACGAAGAATCGAGATACTCGTTTTTTAAAAAGCTATACATTGAATTATACAAATACAGAAGGCAATGAAAAATTATATGAAATGGTAAGTAACTTTGATTATGAAAAGCCGGAGGAAATTGGACAGAAAGCTTCAGGTGTGGTAATTGTTGGTTTTTGCGGAGAGAAACTTCTTCTTTTGCGAGAGTTTCGCATGGGGGTGAATCAGTTTATCTACAACATGCCGGCAGGACATTTAGAAGAAGGAGAATCGATAGAAGAGTGTGCCGGGCGGGAGCTAAGAGAAGAAACAGGACTTTACATCAAAAAAATCTGTAAAATACTCCCGCCAGCCTATGCTGCACCAGATTTAAGTGATTCTTCTGCCTGGGTTGTCATAGCAGAAGTAGAAGGGGAATTTAATCCACAGACAGAGGCAGACGAATATATCCAGCCGTTACTTGCAGACAGAAAACAGCTTGAAAAATTATTAGAAACGGAAAAATTTTCAGGAAGAGCGCAACTGATGGCGTATTTTTTCTGTAAATTAGGAAAAAAATTATTAGTTTAGTAAAAAAAGGTGGAGAGCATAAGGAAAATTTGATATAATAAGTTTAAAATTAAGAGTATAGACAAAGAATAAAGATTTGTCTGAAAATAAATTTACATTATACGAAGGAGGGAAAAGATTAGTAAGTGTGAAGTTAGATAAAGAATAGTTGTAGTTTTTGGAGAGGAGAGCATATGAAAAAGTTAAAGAAAAGTATTGTGTGGATGCTAGTAATGTTACTGGTATTTTCTATTGTTCCAGTATCTGGAACATCTCATGTGGAAGCAAAAAAAGCAGTTAAAGTTCAAAAGATAAATTTAAACAAGAAGGTTTATACCTTAAAGAAAGGGAAAAAGATAAAGTTAAAAGTCTCTATTCTTCCTAAAAAAGGGAAAAAGAGTAAGTTAATGTGGTCATCAAGCAAGAAAAAAGTTGCAACAGTGACAAATAAAGGTGTTATAAAGGCGAAGAAGAATGGAACGACTAAAATTACAGTTAAAGTAAAGGGGACAAATAAGAAGGCAGTTTGTAAGATTATCGTGGGTGTTCCGGTAACAGCAGTAAGATTGTCAAGTACAGTGCAAAAAATTACAACAGGGCAGAGTTTTAATCTAAAAGCATCTGTTTTGCCTACAAAGGCAACAACAAAAGCAATAAGTTACAGCAGCTCTAATTCTAAAGTAGCATCTGTCAATGCTTCTGGAACAGTAGTAGCTGTGGGAGAAGGAACAGCAGTTATTAGTGCAATAGCTAAAGATGGAACGGATAAAAAGGCAAGTTGTTCTGTAATAGTAACCAAACTAGCACCTAATAATCCAGGAAAAGATGAAAGTAATGGAGAAAGTAAGCCTGCTCCGATAAAAGTTGAAAAGATTTCTATTTCAGAAGAAGAAAAAAATCTGGTATTAAAAAAAGAAGAAAGTATTCAGCTTCATCCAACTGTACTTCCGGCGAATGCCAGCAATAAGTCATTAGTCTATAAATCGGATAATAATTATGTGGCTAAGATAGATGCTAATGGTAAAATTACTGCTGGAACAGTTGCGGGACAGACCAGAATAAGTATTTCATCTGCGGATGGTAAGATTAGTGAAGATGTGGTAGTGATTGTAACAGAGGCTGTTACAGGAATTAAGTTAAGTAAACGCGAATTACAGTTTTATTCTAATTCTGCACCAGAGCAGCTTACAGCTGAAGTATTTCCGGAGAATGCTACAAATAAGAGTGTTTTGTGGAGTACATCAGATGAAAAAATTGTAAAAGTGTCTGATAATGGACTTGTAACACCGGTGAAAAAAGAAGGAGAAGCAACAATTACTGCCAAAACAGTAGATGGAGACTTTGAAGCAGTATGTAAAGTGACGATTTCTTCTGGTATGAAAGTAACAACAGCAGCGGCTCTTAATGAATTGATTCAGGGAAATGAATCATATAAGATTATTCATTTTTCTACGGATGAAACTGGTATGATTACATTACATTCCCCACAAGATGAAGATAAATTTAAAGATACCATTTTGAAAATTGATGCACCAAATGCGACAATTGTAAATCATGTTTCATTTAAAAAAGTAGAGATTATCCGTATTGCAAAGAATACATATGAAGAGAATAAGGATAACTCTATTCTTGTTTCGGCTCCAGAAAGTCATATTATAGTACAAAAAGAAGCAAATGTTGATTTAGAATTAGGTAAAACGGCTAATGATACTATTGTGGAGAATAACGGAATAATAAAAAATTTAGAAGTTAATACCAAGGGGAAAGTTCTGTTACAGGGAACGTCATCTCAGGATAAAATTCCTGTTAAGATAAACGAAAAGGTTGAAATAGCAACATCGAAACCACTTTCTATTACTGCCGAGCAAAAGGCGAAGCTTATTTTAAAAGCAGGCGCTGAAGGAACAGAGGTAAGCAGTTCAGATAAAAAGAATATTCCTGCTGTAAGTGGAATAGGAAGGGTTACGGCAAATATCAGCAATGCCAGTGGAATAGCAGATCAGATGATAATTATTGCAGACAAGACAACAGAAGATGTTGGTGCAGTAATTATTTCTGCATTAAAAGGCGTTGTTACAAATACCGATGGAACAGGTGTAAAGAATGTAAAAGTGTCGCTTGTTGCTTACAAAAAAGATTTTAATATTGGTGATTTTTCAGATGCAGATGTAATTAAATTTGCTAAGACAAATGAAGATGGCGAATACATAATAGAGTCTGTAGAGGCTGGAAATTATTATCTAATTATCCAAAAAGATGGATATTATGATACTGTTCAGACATGTACTCTTTCTAATGTAGAAGGAGAAGTAAATAATGAGCGACATACGATAACTTCAAAAGAGCAGGAAATGCTTCCAGGAAGTGTCAGCGGTAAGATTATTGATAGTGTTGATGGAAAAGCAATAGAGGGATTGACAGTTCGTATTAGAAAAGGACAGAACAATCTTACAGGAGAAGAAGCGTCTGAAGAAGTATATACTGATGCAGAAGGTAAGTATAAAATTATGGATTTAGATCCTGGAGTATATACAATACAGGTAATTGACCTTCGAAATAGTGGAGAACATAAATATATCAGTGCATCATTTAATGTTTATATTGAGTCAGGAAAAGAAGCAACCAATGCAGGTACTGGCTTATCTCCAGTTATAGAATCTGAACAGCTTCGTTTTGTTCTTACATGGGGAAATGAAGAATCTGGTGCACCAAGTGATCTGGATTCTCATTTGGTTGGACCAAAAGCTACATTAGGTCAGTTCCATACATATTTTTCGGATGAAGCATATATGGAAAATGATAATAAATATGCAGATTTGGATTTGGATGATACAGAATGGGAAGGACCAGAAACAACTACAATCTATCAAAAGAGTTCTGGAAATTATTATTTCCTAGTGCATGATTATACGAATAAGGAATTAGAGAACAGTACTGCACTAGCTACTTCTCAGGCAAAAGTAGAAGTATATTCTGGAAGTCGCCTAGTAAATACATTTTATGTTCCAAACCAGCAGGGAACACTGTGGGCTGTATGTTCTTATAATTCAGTGACTGGAGCAGTTACTCCAATAAATGAGATGACATATGAAGGTGAACCAGAAAGTGTAGGCTCAAATTATTATTATGGTGATTTGAAGGTTACAGGAATTAAAACAAACGATTTTGTGAAAAAAGCGACAGTAAATGGTGGAGCAATAAGAATTTATGTGGCCTCAGATGACATTGACAATCATTTAAGTGATATTGTTCCGGAAATCAAACTGAGTGGTGCAGCATATAAAGTTGAAAACGATGAAGAGGATGGTCTTGTTCTTACTATCACTGATGAAAAAGGTCTTGAGAGGACATATCACATTAGATATAGTATTGATTATGGAAATAAATACGTAACTTCTTTCGAGATAAATGATAATGTGAAAAAATACTACATTTATGAAGAAGATAATGAAATAGATCTTTATATGAAATATAAAGACTTGTCTTTAGAAGAAGTACAAAAAACAATCAAGCCAATCACAAAGCAGTCAGGTGTTAATACCAGTGTAAAGGAAGAAGATGGAAGTTATTATCTTGTACTTACGGATAATGATGGAAGTAGCAGATCCTATAGGTTATCCATATATCAATATTATGGAGATATGAAGATAGAATCTGTTGCAGGAGATCAGATTACAGAAGTTGAAACTGATGATGGAGATAATTATATTACTCTTTATGGAAAGGCAGATTCCCTTGATGAGATAAAAGATAAACTAAAGTTTACATTTGGAGTAGATGTAAAAGACAACACAGGTGTTGTTTATGATGAGGATGCAGGTGATTATGTAATCACTGTAACTTCAGACTACGCATCTATAACATATACTATTAATTATTATTTTGATTATGGCAATCTGTGCGTGACTAACGTAACTTCTAAAAATTCAGAAATAATTGATGAAGATGATATTAGTATAAGTTATGCCAAGATTTATCTGAACATACGTAATATAAATCCTTCAGAAGAGCTGATTGATGAATATCTTACATTTGATTTTGGAACGGATACTACAACTGGTAAAGTTGTAAGAGATGGAGATAGTTATCAATACATAATTACGGATAGTGTAACTGGTAAATCAAGAACTTATGATATTGAATGGGATACATATTATACGGATGAATACAGTGTTACGAGTGTACAATCAACAGATGAAGATATCTTACAAGATGTAGAGATGTATAACGATGCCATAGAGATATATGGTGCAAAAGATTCATTAGAGGAGATGCTTCCATTGCTAACCTTTAAGTGTGGAGAAAACGTGATTTCTCAGGAGATAGAAAAAACAGAGGGCGAAACATATCTTGTATTAAAATGTAAGAATAATGTTACGAGAAAGTATAGATTGTACTTTGATATGAGTTATGGATCATTGTATATATCTGATATATCCAGTACAAGTGAACAGTATAACGGGAGTGACTATGAATCGGATTCGAATGTGATTACTATTAGCGGAACTGCAGAGAATTTTGCAGCTTTAAAGGATACAATGGATATTCATATTGCAGAAGATGGTGCAACATGGAAGATTAGTTCATGTGAAGAAGATGGAGAAACAGTCTATTATCTCACATTAACAGGAAGTAAATATAATAGAACATATAGAATTTATTATAGTTACGAAGGAGAACAGGAAAGTTAAAAAAGCGAAATGACAGACAGTTAGTGTAAAATATGTGATATATTACGATAAAGCATATTAAGCATTAAAAACAAAAAACTCGAAATTTATAGTATGTAATAACTGTGCTTTAGAGCCGATTTAAAATGCAAAGTGGTATTTTAAATATAGCAATGTGAGGTAGTTTTACATAATATGAATTTCGGGTTTTATTTGTTTTAATTATACATTTGTGCTATCATTGGAAAGACATATGAAAAAGATTTTTTCTTCAGAATGAGGGGAAGAAAAACGAAAGGTTGGAATGAATTAAGATGAATAAATTAAGAAAGAGAAAGGCAGGAATCAGGACTTTCTTCAAGGGAAAACATGGAAGGAATTTCTTGCTGGCGCTAGATGTTTTACTGGCAGTTGCCTTTTTTGCAAAGCCGGATCTATATTATAATCCGGAAGCTCCGAAATTTTTTGACCGTTTTTATGCAGATTCTCTCATTATCTGTGGCGGTCTGTGGGTTGCTCTGGTTTTTCTGACTGTGAAGAAGATTCATTTTTCAGCAGAAGTAAATAAGATTTTGACGTATATTGCAGGGATCGCAACACCATTTATGGCTTTTTTATGGTTGGAATTTTATAATGATGCACAGTTTTGGGTGCCGATTTTCAGTATTCCATTTTTGTATCTGATATTAGATATTATTGTGTATTATGTGATATATGTTTTATTTTTGCTACTTTTTAATAGCATACGAGGAGCTTCTATCTGCATGATTATTGTGACAGCAGTGTTTGGGATTTTTAACTATGAACTGACATTATTCCGAAGCATGTCATTTATCGCATCAGATATTTATTCGCTTGTGACGGCAGTTTCTGTAGCAAATACTTATCAGTTACAAGTTGATGTTGACACAGCGGAATTTTTTATGATGACACTTGTGTTGGTTGCACTTCTGTTGAAGCTTGATAAAGAGAAGCTTTTTAAATGGAAGGGACGGATTATTTATACTTTAGTATCCTGTATGATTTTTGCTGGATTTACACAAGTATATGTGTACAGTGATTATCTGGAGAATATAGGAGTGGATTTTCGTGTATACCGCCCGCAGTATAAGTATCGTTATTATGGAACGTTGCTTACAACGATGCGGACATTTGGTTATCTTCATGTGACACAACCGGAAGATTATTCGGTGAGTACAGTTAAGAAAATTACAAAGCAGTATACGGATAGTGAATCCGCTGAATCTACTGAATCTACCGAAACTAAGAAACCGAATATAATTGCAATTATGAATGAATCTTTTGCGGATTTAAAGGCAGCAGGTGATCTGCAGGTTTCTCAGGATTACATGCCATTTTTCCGTAAATTAAAGGAAAATACAATCAAGGGATATACATATTCTTCTGTATTTGGCGGTAATACAGCTAACTCGGAATTTGAGTTTATGACGGGAAATACACTTGCATTTTTACCAGATAACTCTGTTCCATATCAGCTTTTTCTTAGAAGTAAGACAGCAGGATTGACACATACATTAAAAAATCAGGGATACAGTCCATGTTATGCGCTGCATCCATTTTATAAGACAGGTTACAGCAGGTATAAAGTATATCCATTAATGGGATTTGATAAATTTTATACGTCTGATAATTTTTCAGTATTTACAGATACGGTAAATTACCATATTACAGATTCGGAAGATTATAAAAAGCTTATTAGCCTTTATGAGAATCGAACCGATAAAGATAAGCCATTTTATTTATTTAATGTAACGATGCAGAATCATGGAAGTTATGATGGAAGCACTTTAGAAACAGGGGATGATGTACAGATTGAAGGTGATCTACAGTCGTATTCTAAAGCAGAGCAGTATCTCAACATGATTAAAATGTCCGATAATGCATTAAAGGAACTCGTTCATTATTTTGAAAAAGTAGATGAGCCGACTGTTATCGTATTTTTTGGAGATCATCAGCCGGATTTAGAAGAAGATTTCTATAATAAACTTTTGCATACAGATATTCAGAAGTTAGAAGGAGAAGAGCTGGAGAAACTTTATAAAGTTCCATTTTTAATTTGGGCGAACTATGATATTAAAGAAGAAAATGTGGAACGTACCAGTAACAACTATCTTTCGACATATCTTGCAGAAGTAGCAGGCATTAAAAAAACAGGTTATCTTGAATATTTAACGAAACTCAGGGAAGAAATTCCGGCAATTAATGCTATCGGATATTGGGATAAAAATGGAAAGTTTTACGGGGTGGATGATAAAAAATCTCCATATTATGAATTGATACATCAGTATAATCTGCTTGAATATAATAATCTCTTTGGGAAAGATGATCAGCAAAAAGAATTTTTTTACATAAAAAATTAGTGTTTTCTATGTTGCAGCTATTTTCGCATTCATGAATTTTGTTTGGTAGAATGATTATGTTTATGATATAATAAGTTAATATGCAGATTATATGGCAGCGGAGCTGCTTATCGCGTACTAATCCATCACAATAGATAGAAGGAGAAAGAATAGAAATGATTATTCGTTTAAAGGATGGTTCTGAAAAAGAATATGCACAGCCGATGTCTGTGCTTGATATTGCAAAAGATATTAGTGAAGGTCTTGCAAGAAATGCATGTGCAGGACAGGTGAACGGGGAGACAGTAGATCTTCGTACTATAGTTTCCGAAGATAGTGATTTAAATATTCTTACATTTAATGACGATGAAGGCAAGCTTGCATTTAGACATACAGCGTCTCATGTACTTGCACAGGCAGTAAAGCGTTTGTATCCAGAGGCAAAGCTTGCAATTGGACCGGCAATCGAAGAAGGTTTTTATTATGATTTTGATATGGCTCCACTTACAAGAGAAGATTTAGATGCCATTGAAAAAGAAATGAAAAAAGTGATTAAAGAGAATCCTCCAATTGAAAGATATGAGCTTCCAAGGGAAGAAGCAATCACTTTCATGAAAGAAAAAGAGGAACCTTATAAAGTAGAACTTATTGAAGATTTACCGGAAGATGCAACGATCAGCTTCTACAAACAGGGAGATTTTACAGACCTTTGTGCTGGTCCTCATTTAATGAGTGTAAAGCCGATTAAAGCATTTAAACTTACAGCTTCTTCAGGAGCTTACTGGAGAGGTAACGAGAATAATAAGATGCTTACACGTATTTATGGTACAGCTTATACAAAGAAAGCAGATTTAGAGGAACGTCTTAAATATTTAGAAGAAATCAAGCTGCGTGATCACAACCGTCTTGGACGTGATATGGAATTGTTTACAACAGTGGATGTTATTGGACAAGGACTGCCACTTCTCCTTCCAAAGGGAGCCAAAATCGTTCAGACATTACAGAGATGGATTGAAGATTTAGAGGATAATGAATGGGGTTATGTAAGAACAAAGACACCATTGATGGCAAAGAGTGATCTTTATAAGATTTCCGGACACTGGGATCATTATAAAGATGGAATGTTTGTACTTGGTGATGAAGAAAATGATAAAGAAGTATTAGCGCTTCGTCCGATGACATGTCCATTCCAGTATTATTGTTACAAGAATACTCAGAAATCTTATAGAGATCTTCCTTATAGAATGAGTGAGACATCTACACTGTTCCGTAATGAAGATTCTGGAGAAATGCATGGATTAACTCGTGTACGTCAGTTTACTATTTCAGAAGGACATTTGATTATTCGTCCAGATCAGACAAATGATGAGTTAAAAGGATGTCTTCACTTGGCACAGCACTGCCTTAGCGTTCTTGGTGTACAGGATGATGTGACATATCGTCTTTCTAAATGGGATCCTAATAATAAAGAAAAATATTTAGGGGATGATGAATACTGGGAAACAACTCAGGATGCAATCCGTAATATTTTAATTGATCAGGGCGTGCCTTTTGTAGAAGCAGAGGGTGAAGCTGCTTTCTACGGACCAAAGATTGATATCCAGGCTAAGAATGTATATGGCAAAGAAGATACGATGATTACGATTCAGCTTGATTGTGCTATCGCAGAGAACTTTGATATGTACTACATTGACCAGAATGGAGATAAACAGCGTCCATATGTTATTCACAGAACATCTATGGGATGTTATGAAAGAACACTTGCATGGCTTATTGAAAAATATGCAGGTAAGTTCCCTACATGGCTCTGTCCAGAGCAGGTACGCGTACTTCCGATTTCCGAGAAGTTTGCCGATTACGCAGAAGAAGTTAATAAAGAACTTAAGAAAAATGGTATCTTAAGTACAGTAGATAATCGTTCTGAAAAGATTGGATACAAGATTCGTGAAGCACGTCTTCAGAAACTTCCATATATGTTAGTAGTAGGTGCACAGGAACAGGAAGCAGGAAAAGTATCTGTAAGAAGCCGTTTCGCAGGAGATGAAGGTCAGAAAGATTTAAAAGACTTTATCGCTGCAATCTGTGAAGAAATTCGTACAAAAGAGATTCGTCAGGAAGTAGAGCAGTAAGAATACTTGTGCTCTGATACAGACGCCTCATAGAAGATAAATAATCCCTATTTGTGACTTTCGTCGCGGCGTGTTGAATGTTCGCTTTAGCGCTCACATTCAACACTTGCTCCCAGGTCACAAATAGGGATTATTTATCTTCTATGAGGCTGTACTGTGATAACTTCATGTGAGCTAGTATTCTTACTCTAATTTTGCTTCAGTAGGCAAAGCCAGCATCCAAAGAAAGTCGCTATCCTATGGGTGCGTTTGGTTGGATGTATCCGCTGTGACTATAGTAACGGTGAATTGGAATTTATCAGGAAAATCTGAGCTAGAAAGCTTGTTGAATTGATAAAAAAATAACAATTTAACAAGCCGTATATGTGGTGTAAATGATAAAAATACAGAAAAAGTACAATATCTAGTACTTTTTGAGAAAAAGAAAAAATATTCAAAAAATGCTTGACGTGAGTATAGTGTTATGATATTATAATATGCGTTGCACATGAGAAACACATTTTTGAAAGAAAAATGATAAAAATCTTAAAAGAAAGTTGAAAAACTTCTTGACAGATTGAATAACATGTGATAACATATAAAAGTTCGCATCGCAAAGAACAAAAATCTTCAAAAAGAAGATGAAAAAGTTTTTAAAAAAGTTCTTGACAAACAGAAAGTGATGTGATAAAATATAAAAGCTTTCGCAAGGAAGTAAACCTTGATAACTGAATAACAAAACAACCTTGAACGTTAATTCAAATTTCATTCGGGTTTTCCTGAGAGTGATGTCTGCAGGAAAGTCCATGGAACAGAACGAAAGTTCAAAACCTAAATAAACAGTAAAGACAGGAAAAGAACCAGTGGTTCTGGACCTTGATCTGACATCTTAAACATTTTATTTGAGAGTTTGATCCTGGCTCAGGATGAACGCTGGCGGCGTGCCTAACACATGCAAGTCGAACGAAGCACCTTTTAAGATTCTTCGGATGATTGATTGGTGACTGAGTGGCGGACGGGTGAGTAACGCGTGGGTAACCTGCCCTGTACAGGGGGATAACAGTTGGAAACGGCTGCTAATACCGCATAAGCGCACGAGAGGACATCCTCTTGTGTGAAAAACTCCGGTGGTACAGGATGGGCCCGCGTCTGATTAGCTGGTTGGCAGGGTAACGGCCTACCAAGGCGACGATCAGTAGCCGGTCTGAGAGGATGAACGGCCACATTGGAACTGAGACACGGTCCAAACTCCTACGGGAGGCAGCAGTGGGGAATATTGCACAATGGGGGAAACCCTGATGCAGCAACGCCGCGTGAGTGAAGAAGTATTTCGGTATGTAAAGCTCTATCAGCAGGGAAGATAATGACGGTACCTGACTAAGAAGCTCCGGCTAAATACGTGCCAGCAGCCGCGGTAATACGTATGGAGCAAGCGTTATCCGGATTTACTGGGTGTAAAGGGTGCGTAGGTGGCAGTGCAAGTCAGATGTGAAAGGCCGGGGCTCAACCCCGGAGCTGCATTTGAAACTGCATAGCTAGAGTACAGGAGAGGCAGGCGGAATTCCTAGTGTAGCGGTGAAATGCGTAGATATTAGGAGGAACACCAGTGGCGAAGGCGGCCTGCTGGACTGTTACTGACACTGAGGCACGAAAGCGTGGGGAGCAAACAGGATTAGATACCCTGGTAGTCCACGCCGTAAACGATGAATACTAGGTGTCGGGGCCGTATAGGCTTCGGTGCCGTCGCAAACGCAGTAAGTATTCCACCTGGGGAGTACGTTCGCAAGAATGAAACTCAAAGGAATTGACGGGGACCCGCACAAGCGGTGGAGCATGTGGTTTAATTCGAAGCAACGCGAAGAACCTTACCAGGTCTTGACATCCTTCTGACCACTCCGTAATGGGAGTTTTCCTTCGGGACAGAAGAGACAGGTGGTGCATGGTTGTCGTCAGCTCGTGTCGTGAGATGTTGGGTTAAGTCCCGCAACGAGCGCAACCCCTATCTTCAGTAGCCAGCAGGTAAGGCTGGGCACTCTGGAGAGACTGCCAGGGATAACCTGGAGGAAGGTGGGGACGACGTCAAATCATCATGCCCCTTATGATCTGGGCGACACACGTGCTACAATGGCGGTCACAAAGTGAGGCAAACCCGCGAGGGGGAGCAAACCACAAAAAGGCCGTCCCAGTTCGGACTGTAGTCTGCAACCCGACTACACGAAGCTGGAATCGCTAGTAATCGCGAATCAGAATGTCGCGGTGAATACGTTCCCGGGTCTTGTACACACCGCCCGTCACACCATGGGAGTCGGAAATGCCCGAAGCCAGTGACCCAACCTTTATGGAGGGAGCTGTCGAAGGTGGAGCCGGTAACTGGGGTGAAGTCGTAACAAGGTAGCCGTATCGGAAGGTGCGGCTGGATCACCTCCTTTCTAAGGAAGACAAGTAGAGAGTTGTTTTGTTATTCAGTTACCAAGTGAAAACTTGATAACGCCCTTCCGGGTGGCGATGCGCTCAGGGGACACACCCGTTCCCATCCCGAACACGATGGTTAAGACCTGAGCGGCCGATGGTACTATGCTGGAGACGGCATGGGAGAGCAGGTGGCTGCCCGGTTCCTTAAAAAAGTTTTTATAGCTTTTGTGGGAACCAAGCAGGTGTGGCAATACGGAAGTGGAAGATGTACCTTGAAAACTGCACACAGAGAAGTTTTTCTTTAAAAGAAAAGCGACATCAGATTTCTATGATAAGAAAGAATTGAGACTAAATATATCAATTCTCCCAATAGCAAGTCGAAAGACGAAACATGAGTTTTAACTCATACGCCGAATGTTCTCTACGCTAGGAAGAACAGGAGGCAGCCATTTCTTAGGAAATGGACATACAAAGGTCAAGCGAAGAAGGGCGCAGGGCGGATGCCTTGGCACTGAGAGCCGATGAAAGACGTGATAAGCTGCGATAAGCTTCGGGGAGGAGCAAATATCCTTTGATCCGGAGATCTCTGAATGGGGAAACCCGGCTGTATGGACTACAGTCATCCATAAGTGAATCCATAGCTTATGGAAGGGAACCCGGGGAACTGAAACATCTAAGTACCCGGAGGAAGAGAAAGAAACATCGATTCCGTAAGTAGCGGCGAGCGAACGCGGAAGAGCCCAAACCGTGATGCGTGCATCGCGGGGTTCGGACTGCAGAAGGGATTCAGTAATGACAGGAGAACGGCTTTGGAACAGCCGGCCAGAGAGGGTGAGAGCCCCGTATCCAAAGTCAGAGCTGACCTGGCAGGATCCAGAGTACCACGGGACACGGGAAACCCTGTGGGAATGAGCGGAGACCACTCCGTAAGGCTAAATACTACTCAGTGACCGATAGCGTATAGTACTGTGAAGGAAAGGTGAAAAGAACCCCGGGAGGGGAGTGAAAGAGAACCTGAAACCCTGTGTCTACAAGCTGTGGAAGTGCTTCTTATGCACGACCGCGTACTTTTTGTAGAACGGTCCGGCGAGCTGCGGGTACTGGCAAGGTTAAGTACTTAAGGTACGGAGCCGTAGGGAAACCAAGTCTTAAGAGGGCGAATTAGTCAGTACGTGCAGGCCCGAAACCGGGTGACCTATCCATGTCCAGGTTGAAGCCGCCGTAAAAGGCGATGGAGGACCGAACCCACATCCGTTGAAAAGGGTGGGGATGAGGTGTGGATAGCGGAGAAATTCCAATCGAACCCGGAGATAGCTGGTTCTCCTCGAAATAGCTTTAGGGCTAGCCTCATACAAGTCTGCCGGAGGTAGAGCACTGAATTTCCGCGGGGGCGTCAAAGCCTACCAAAGAATATCAAACTCCGAATGCCGGACAGATGGTGTATGGGAGTCAGACTGTACGAGATAAGTTGGACAGTCAAAAGGGAAAGAGCCCAGACCGCCGGCTAAGGTCCCAAAGTGGGTGTTAAGTGGAAAAGGATGTGGGATCTCTAAGACAACCAGGATGTTGGCTCAGAAGCAGCCATTCATTAAAAGAGTGCGTAACAGCTCACTGGTCGAGAGGTCCTGCGCCGAAAATGTCCGGGGCTGAAACACCACACCGAAGCCGCGGAACTCGTAAGAGTTGGTAGAGGAGCATTCTTAGGGGAGTGAAGCATTACCGGAAGGGGATGTGGACTGCTAAGAAGAGAGAATGCCGGAATGAGTAGCGAGAGCAAGGTGAGAATCCTTGCGGCCGAATATCCAAGGTTTCCAGAGTAAAGCTGATCTGCTCTGGGTAAGTCGGGGCCTAAGGAGAGGCAGAGATGCGTATCCGATGGACAGCAGGTAAAAGATTCCTGCACCCCTTGTTATCAGAACTGCGGGGACACGGGAAGGGAAGCAGAGCCGGGAATGGAAAGCCCGGTGCAAGCGAAGTAGTCGCAGGATTGGAAAATCCGTCCTGCATGAGACGAAGGCGTGATGCGGAGCGAAACAAAGTAGCGAAGCTGCGGCCCCTTCCTGTCGAGAAAAGCCGCTATCGTGTAGCAAGGGCCCGTACCGTAAACCGACACAGGTGGATGAGGAGAGGATCCTAAGGCCGGCGGGAGAAGTGTTGTTAAGGAACTCGGCAAAATGACTCCGTAACTTCGGGAGAAGGAGTGCTGCGCAAGCAGCCGCAGAGAAATGGCCCAAGCAACTGTTTAGCAAAAACACAGGTCTATGCGAAACCGAAAGGTGAGGTATATGGGCTGACGCCTGCCCGGTGCTGGAAGGTTAAGGGGAGAGCTTAGCGCAAGCGAAGGTTTGAACTTAAGCCCCAGTAAACGGCGGCCGTAACTATAACGGTCCTAAGGTAGCGAAATTCCTTGTCGGGTAAGTTCCGACCCGCACGAAAGGCGTAATGATTTGGGCACTGTCTCAACAACACACCCGGTGAAATTGAAATACCAGTGAAGATGCTGGTTACCCGCGCCAGGACGGAAAGACCCCATGGAGCTTTACTCCAGCCTGATACTGGGATTCGGTATTGCATGTACAGGATAGGTGGGAGGCTAAGAACTTATGGCGCCAGCCGTAAGGGAGCCGATGTTGGGATACCACCCCTGCAGTACTGGGTTTCTAACCTGCGCCCGTCACCCGGGCGGGGGACAATGTCAGGCGGGGAGTTTGACTGGGGCGGTCGCCTCCGAAAGGGTATCGGAGGCGCTCAAAGGTCTCCTCAGGATGGTTGGAAACCATCCACAGAGTGCAAAGGCAGAAGGAGGCTTGACTGCGACACCGACGGGTGGAGCAGGTACGAAAGTAGGACTTAGTGATCCGGTGGCATAACGTGGGATTGCCATCGCTCAACGGATAAAAGCTACCCTGGGGATAACAGGCTTATCACTCCCAAGAGTTCACATCGACGGAGTGGTTTGGCACCTCGATGTCGGCTCATCGCATCCTGGAGCTGGAGCAGGTTCCAAGGGTTGGGCTGTTCGCCCATTAAAGCGGTACGCGAGCTGGGTTCAGAACGTCGTGAGACAGTTCGGTCCCTATCCGGCGCGGGCGCAGGATATCTGAGAGGAGCTGTCCTTAGTACGAGAGGACCGGGATGGACCGTCCGCTGGTGGACCGGTTGTCATGCCAATGGCACAGCCGGGTAGCCAAGACGGGAAGGGATAAACGCTGAAGGCATCTAAGCGTGAAGCCCCCCTCAAGATGAGATATCCAGACTCGAAAGAGTGAGAGACCCCTTAGAGACGATGAGGTAGATAGGGCAGAGATGGAAGCACAGTGATGTGTGGAGTTGACTGTTACTAATCGGTCGAAAGCTTGACCTTAAAAAGCGATTGGAAATAGAAAAGATGATTTGTGTGTAGTTTTGAAGGTATATGATATAAAAAAAGAGCCAATAAAGTGCTTTGCACTTTATTGGCTCTTTTTATTTGATTTACTAGGCAAAGCTGACGAGCTTAGGAAGATAGATACTCCATATTTGTGGTCTCGCAGGCAATCCATTGATTTTAAGCAATCTATTGTATTACTTATAAGAAAAACTAATATAAAATTCTGAAAATATGAAATAAAATTTCTCACTGTATCAATTTTTATGCAATTCATATCCAACTATCCCCAAATATATAGACAGAATTAAAAGACGGTGTTATTATCGTCTCAACAGGAAAACAAAGCATATAAGAACGTTCAAAATGCTTAAATTACAAGGAATTAACGATATTATTTAATTTACAGGAGGAAAGAATCATATGTTAACTGTAGCTTATATAGGATTTGGAAATAGTGTTTGTGTATATCATTTACCATATGTACAGGAAAGACCAGAGACAATCAAAGTGAAATATATTTTCAGAAGAGAAGAAGACCGTGTGGGTGATACAGAAAGAGAAAGCTGGTATCCAGATATTATTTTTACTTCTGATATTGATGAAATTATGAATGACCCGGAAGTTAATCTGATTGTTGTAAATACTCCAAATAGATTCCATGCATTTTATTCAAAGATGGCATTAAATCACGGAAAAAATGTTCTCTGTGAAAAGCCATTTGCAGAGAGTGTAGAGGAAGCAGAAGAAGTATTTGCCCTTGCCAAAGAAAAAGGTCTGATTGCTACTGCTAACCAGAATAGAAGATTTGATGCAGATATGAGAACTCTCCGCAAAGTTTTACAGTCTGGAGTGTTAGGCGATATTGTAGAAGTTCAGTCACATTATGATTACTTCAGACCACAGCATGCACAGGAATATCTTGGATTTGAAAAAATTTCCGGTGTGGGCGTTCATCCATTAGACCAGATGGTTTGTGAATTCGGAGTTCCTAAGAAAGTTGTTTATGATTGTCGTGGTATTGCACATCCGGGACAGGCAGATGATTATTGGGATATCGACCTTTTCTATGATGGATTTAAAGCAAGTGTGGCAACCAGTTATTATGTAAAAATTGAAAATCCAAGATTTCTTGTTCATGGAACAAAGGGAAGTTTCCTTATGCCACAGTTAGGACATAATTCCGATGTGAAACAGGGTCCTGGAGCAATTAAGTTAGAAAAAAAGATTTATCCAGAAGAAAAATGGGGAACATTGTCTTATATCAATGATAAAGGGGAAGATATTACAGAAAAAGTTCCAGTAGAACCATGTGATTACGGACTGATTTACGATAATATCAATGCTGTACTTGAGGGAAAAGAAGAAAAACTGAAAGTTATCTGCAAAGAACAGAATATACCAGTATATTATACGGATGTAGATGAAATGCTTCATAATGCAGACATAGATGTTGTATATATTGGCGTGCCAAATCACCTTCATTATACATTTGCGAAGAAAGCTTTACTTGCAGGCAAGGATGTTATTTGTGAAAAACCATTTACATCTAACATTGAGGAAGCAAGAGAATTAATTCAGATTTCTAAAGAAAAGAAAGCAATTATTCTTGAAGCTGTAAACACAAGATATCTGCCAAATGCATTAAAAATTAAAGAAATGCTTCCACAGCTTGGAAATCTGAAAATTGTTTCCATGAACTATTCTCAGTACTCCTCCCGTTATGATGCATTTAAAGAAGGTAACGTATTACCAGCATTTAATCCGGAAATGTCAGGCGGAGCTTTAATGGATTTAAATATTTATAATATCAACTTTGCAGCAATGCTTTTTGGAAAGCCACTTCATGTTGATTATCAGGCAAACATTGACCGTGGAATTGATACTTCAGGAATCTTAACTCTTGATTATGGAACATTCAAATGTGTATGTATCGCAGCAAAAGATTGTAAAGCACCAATGTTAACTTCCATTCAGGGAGATGAGGGATGTGTTCTTATTCATTCTTCCGTAAACTTAATTGATGATTACAGAGTATTAATGAATAAAGTCAGCAAAGGAACTCAGATGACAGATGCATCTGCCGGAGACGTTTATGATTTCAATGAAGGAAAACATAAGATGTATCATGAGTTCTGCACCTTTGAAGAAATCATTCGAAACAGAAATTATCAAAACACTGCATGGGAACATCATTATATTTTGTTGCAGATTTAGGGGTATCATCATATGATGCAGTTGCACTTACGATTTCTGAAAAATGTAAACGGATTCCTTTTCAGTACTGCCGCATAACCACAGATATCCTTTGTGTGGTTATCGGTTTTGTTTTTCACGTTACAGTAGGAATAGGGACAGTGATTACCGCTTTTATGATGGGACCTGTTATACAGTGGTTTAATGTACATTTATCAGAACCTATCAGATATGGAAGAAAAAAGGAGTCTTAGGACTCCTTTTTATAATGCTCAAGTAAGCATACATATAGTATCTGCAAAACATAATTTACAGAAATCGTCCATTGGAGAGAACCAATCCTGCTGTGCTCATCAGAAGTAAAAACGTAAAGAGCATAATCACAGAGATTCTTAAGAGAATCTTCTACAGAATTTGTCAAAGCAATCGTAGGAATATGCCGTTTCCTTAACTCGCAGGCAATTCGCATCATGGCAGGATTTTTTCCGCTGTGGCTTACAATGATACTGACAGTATCGGCAGGATTTAAAGTAGAGATATAAAAATTATTTACGCAGTTAAAGGTCTGTACAGGCTTCTGGATATTTGATAAATTCAGACCCATTGTTTGCAGGGCAAAATAATTAAAATCCGAACCATATAAATCAATCTTTTTTGCGGAAAGAAGCATGTTAGTTACCTTCCGTAACGTATCATTATCAAGAAGCAACTGTGTTTCTTTGATAACATATTGATAAAGATTATCAAGAACTCCAGGCGCCTTTTCAAGTGTAACATTGGACAGCAGGATTTTTTCATTAAATTGCTCCTTAGTCCCATATTCTCTGGCATACTGTCTTTGAAAGGCAGGATAGCCTGTAAATCCAAGCTTTTTACAAAACCGAACAATAGTAGACGAACTTGAAAAAGTAGAGTCTGCCAGTTCTTTGGCAGTCATATCAAGAATACAGACTGGATTTGTAAGAATATAATCAGCAATCGCACTCTCCTGATAAGTAAACTTATTTTTCATTTGTAATTGTTCTTTAATCATAAAATAATCTCCATTTAAATATTCAGATATAACACCAAGAGAAGTTATCTATGCTTTATGATATTTATAGGCTTTCTTTCGGTGCGTCAGCCTATTAACGAATTAAATCACAAATTTCTTTAGCAGTTTCACTATGATTCATCGTGTAGATATGCACATAATGCATCCCCTGTTCTGCCAGATCATTAATCTGCCTTGCCGCATATTCAATTCCAGCCTTTCGCATATCCGAAGGATTCTCCCCGTAAGTTGCGATTAAATCAGAGAGTGCCTTTGGAATGCTGGCACCGGACAGATTGATAGTTGTGTTAATCATTTTCGCGCTGGTGATTGGCATGATTCCTGCATGGACAGGAACAGTGATTCCTTTCTGGTCAGCGACATCCATAAAGCGGTAAAAAGCATTATTATCAAAGAAAAGCTGACTGATTAAAGCGTCAGTGCCCTGTTCTACTTTGTGTTTGAGCCAGTGAAGATCTTCTTCCATAGATGGTGCTTCATAATGTTTTTCCGGATAGCAGGCAGCAGCAACACGGAACCCTGCTTTCTTTAAAATTGGGATGATTTCAGATGGATGTTTGTACTGGCGGTTCGCAAAATCTTCCTCACTCATATCAAATGGTTTATCCCCACGAAGGGCAAGTACACTGTGGATTCCGGCATTTTTGAAATTTTCGATTGTGGATAAAAGTTTATCCTCTGTTAAGGCTGCACAGGTAAGATGTGCGATGGAACGGATACCCAGTTCATTTTCAATATGAGAAGCGATTTCAGCAGTTTTTTTGCTGTTACTTCCACCAGCACCATAGGTGCAGCTTATAAATTCTGGATGTAATCCTTTTAATTCATCAAGTGTCTCATATAATCCCGGAAAGTCTTCCCATTTCTTAGGAGGAAAAACCTCAAAAGATAAAGAAAGCGTTTTTAAAATATCTTGTGGGTTTGTCTGCATTGTATTCATAAAATTAATTCCTTTCCATAATAGAGATTATTGCAATCTGTTGCTTTTTCCCGTTGATATTTTACCCTTTTTTGTGCGAATTATCAAGAAAGTGCCAACTAATCCCATGAAGTGTCCAATTTTTTCATAGAATGTTCAAAATGGGTATGATATAATGTTCACATAGGAGTACATTTACGCCCATTTTGGTGTAATGTCATTATCATGAGTGTAATGATGAATATAAATTAAAGGAGCTGAAGTTATGGATATCAAAGAATTATTACCAAAGGACACAGAAGGAAGATTACGTATTATTCAGGAAACTGTGCCAGGAAGACAGATTACACTGGCTCATGTTATTACAAGTCCTAAGCCAATCGTATATCGTAAGTTAGGATTGAATCCAGATATCGATTTTGATCGTTCTGCAATCGGTATTATCACAGTTACTCCGAGTGAATCTGCTGTAATTGGAGCAGATATCGCTATTAAGAGCGGAGATGTTTATCTTGGATTCGTAGACCGTTTCAGCGGTACTTTAATTCTGACAGGACGTATTTCTGCAGTGGAATCTGCTGTTAAGGCTGTAATCCATTATTTCCAGAATGATTTAGGATATGCTACATGTCCTGTTACAAAGAAATAAGTCGATAGAAATAAGTCGATAGACATAAAGTGGTGATAGCATACAGCAGACGCGAAGCAGGAAGACAGGGTGGTTATAATGCGTAAGATAATGTTTGTGGGTCGTAGCGAATCAGGTAAGACTACGATCATGCAGGCGATGAAAGGTAAGCCGATTACTTACCATAAGACGCAGTATGTAAACAACTTTGATGTAATTATTGATACACCGGGAGAGTATGCAGAAACGAAGCAGTTATCCGGAGCATTAGCTGTTTACGGATGTGAGGCAGATGTTATTGGACTTTTGATGAGTGCGATAGAACCGTTTTCTCTATATCCACCGAATATTGTGTCAGTAAGTAATCGTGAAGTTGTTGGTGTAGTTACGAAGTGCGATCACTGGGCAGCGAATCCGGAATTAGCAGCCGAATGGCTGCGCCTTGCAGGTTGTAAGAAGATTTTTTTTACCAGTTCCTATACAGGCGAAGGTATTGCAGAGATATTAAGTTACTTAAAGGAACCGGTAGATAAACTTCCATGGGAAGTAGCTAAGGCAGAATATGACAAGCTTGGATTTGGACCGGGCGAGAGCGAAAAGCATACACTGAGAATATAATAAAAGTTAATTTTTTTAGTGACAAAAGCAGAAAACCAGAAATTTAATATAGAATAGAATGATAACAGGCTCTCAAAGTCAAATATCTTATCGTGCAAGCACGAACGGAGTTTTGAACTTTTGACCCTGACACCATTTTATTCTATATTAAATTTCTGGTTTTCATTTCTTTAAGCTGATTTAATTAGTTTTTTGAAGCTAAATATGCGTCTAATCCTTTTTTACGGAGTTTACATGATGGACAATGACCACAGCCATCTCCAATAACCCCGTTATAGCAGGTAAGAGTTTCATTTTTTATAATATCAAAGGCACCAAGTTCGTCTGCCAGAGCCCAGGTTTCTTTTTTATCAAGCCACATAAGAGGGGTAATGATATCAAACTGATAATCCATAGCAAGGCAGAGTGTTGTATTTAATGATTTGATAAAGATATCGCGGCAGTCAGGATATCCGGAGAAATCGCTCTGAGATACACCAGTGATAATGTCTGTGATGCCTCTTTGTTTTGCAAAAACGGCGGCATAGGACAGAAAGAGAAGATTTCTTCCGTCAACGAAGCTATTTGGTGTTCCCTCTTCTGGAGCGTTTTCATCTACTTTAATATCTACGCGTGTAAGAGAGTTCGGTGCAAGTTGATTTAAAAGACTCATGTCCATGATATGGTGTTCAACCTCATGGTCACGACAGATTTTCTTTGCACATTCTAATTCTTTTACATGTTTTTGATGATAGTCAAAAGATAATGCAATTACTTTTTTGTAACGTTTTAAAGCCCAGAAAAGGCAAGTTGTGCTATCCTGTCCACCACTGAAAACGACAACAGCAGCTTCTTTATTTTTGAGTTCCTGCATAAATAATTCCTTCTTTCTATAGGTTTTAAGGTATCTATTAAGTATCTTTTAAATAATTTTTTCATGCGCATTATGCAATGCATGCCATAATTCTATTCGCATCTTACATATGGCATATGTTTATGCGTGAAGCATCATTGTAAGCTGACTCTGAATAGAAGAATCTGTTTCGAAACGTCCTCGGAAAGTTGTAGTTACAGTAGATGCTGCATCTTTTTTGATACCCCTTGCGCTCATACAGCTGTGTGTTCCATGAATAATAACGGCAACATCCTCTGTTTCGGCAGCTTCGCACATGATTTCTGCAATATCAGAGCCGATGCGTTCCTGAAGCTGAAGACGTTTGGAGGCCATGTCGCAGATTCTTGCTATTTTGCTTAGACCAAGAACTTTGTCTTTTGGGATATATGCAACGGACACAGACATATCATACATAAGAGCAATGTGGTGCTCACAATAGCTGAAGATTGGAATATCTCGAACTAAAACAATATCTTTTTTATCAGCGCCGACACATAGATCGTCTTTGAAAGATTTATTAAACATCATGGCAATTTCATGATTGGTATAATTCATTCCTTCAAAAACTTCTTCGTACATACGAGCTACGCGATCGGGTGTTTCTTTCAATCCTTCACGATCGGGGTCATCGCCAAGAGCGGCAAGAATTCCCCTGATATGTTCACGAATGGCATCTTTATCTATAGCCATAGTTTTACCTCCTTTTATACTCCGCGCTGTTCCGGCGGCCAGATAAACTTATGCATCTGGAGCTGGAGACGGGCTTCGTTCCAATGGTGTTCTATCATATATTCTACAATTTCTTTTGGGTCAATTCGTCCGAATACCGGACTTAAAAAAATAGGACAATGGTCAGCAATTTTATAGTGTGTACAGATTGTTCTTGCTTTTTCTAGATCAGCAATGCTGCTGACAACGAATTTAACGGTATCTTTAGAAAGCAGTAGAGAAAAATTATCTGTACACATCGCCTGCTCCATTCCGCTGTCCGGACATTTATAATCCATAGTAAAGGCCGGACGATGTAAAAGATTATGAAAGCAATCCAAAGCTACACTTCCATTTGTTTCAATCTCTACAGAAAATCCGGAAGAACCGAGTGACTCGATAAATATGTCGATTCCTTTTGTAAGTAAAGGTTCTCCACCGGTAAGAGTTACATTTTTAATTTTATGTTCAGTGAGCCATGTGATCAGTTCCTCTGTGGATAAAAATTCACAAGGACAGTCCATTGTGTTTGCCCAGGATGTATCACAGTAATTACAGGAAAGATTACAGCCACGCATTCGAATGAATGCAGCAAGTTCCCCGGCTTTTTGACCTTCTCCGTTAATACTGATAAACTTTTCAACTACAGGATAGGTAATCATAAAGATGCCTCCTGATAAGTAGAACAGTTTGTTGGAGTTTCATATACAGAAATATTATATACAGGGAAGTTCAGATCCTGTAATTGTTCATAAAAATAGCGGGAAAATTGCTCGGCGGTTGGACGGAAAGGAACTTCATGAAGTAAAAATCCTTCTTCCTTAAGAGCTATTACCGTTGTTTCTTTTAAAGAGCCTGTTTCAAAGATAAAAGAATGATCTAAAGCATCTGTGAGTTTTTTAAGAGCATCTTTAAAATCTCCAAAATCAATTACCATATCTCTGGTTTGGCCCTCTTTATTTAATTCATCCATAGCAATACGTGCGACAACTCTCCAGCGATGTCCATGGAGATTACTGCACTTACCTTTGTAACCACTTAGAAAATGAGCGGAGTCAAAGGATTGCTCTGTTTCTAAAATATACATTAAAAAATCCTCCTCTAAACTTATACATACGATCAAAATTATTAAAAGATTCTGATGGTACATATTAAAAATAAAAAAGATGCTGCAAATATACAGCATCTTGAAATCATCTGTTTGTAAAATCTTTTGGTAAAAATAAAATGCTGTCCTGGTTTTATTTAGCGACAGGATGGTACAAATGAACTGTCGTATCTAATCGAGTCTAGCACGAAATGAGAGTTTTGTAAAGAGATTTTATTAACAAGAAATCAGGAAATTTATACGACAGGTTGCGAAGTTTTTCATGAAATGCTATTATAAATGAAAATAATATACGAGGAGAAAGGATAGTGTATGAAATTAATAAATAAGTTATCCATTGTAGTGTCTGTATATAATGAAGAGGCAGTTTTGGATAAGTTTTATGAAACGATTCTTCCTATTTTAGAGGGAATTGATAGTGATTATGAGTTGATTTTTGTTAATGACGGAAGTAGAGATGCATCCCCTGCTATCTTAGATAGATTGGCTATGGATTCGAAAAAGGTAAAGGTAATACATTTTTCGAGAAATTATGGACATGAGGCAGCAATGATTGCGGGAATTGATTATAGTTCAGGCGATGGAATTGTATGTATGGATGCAGATTTGCAGCATCCTGTAGAATGTATCCCACAGATTTTAGATACGTTTAATCAGGGATATGAAGTAATCAGCATGGTTCGTACTGCAAATAAGAGTGCTGGATTTGTTAAGAATCTTACATCGGGCTTGTTCTATAAAATACTGAATAAGATTTCAGAGGTACATTTTGAGGAAAATGCTTCCGATTTTTTTGCCATCACAAAGAAGCCAGCGGAAGTTTTAAAAAAACATTTTCGGGAAACTTCACGTTTTCTTCGTGCCTATGTGCAAAGTATTGGATTTAAAAAGACAACCATAGAATACGAAGCACATGATAGAGCAGCAGGAGAAAGTAAGTACAGTATCAAAGGATTGTTTAAGTTTTCGGTACAGGCAATGTTAAGTTACTCAGACCTGCCGTTGAAGATTGCTTCATTATGTGGTACGTTTGCAGGAATTGCCTGTGTATTGTTGATTATTTACTCTATTTATATGAAGATTCGTGTTGGTGCACCGGGGGGCTATACGACAACGGTTGTAGTAATTTGTTTTATGTTTACAGTATTATTTTTCTTGTTGGGAATCATTGGAGAATATCTGGCAGTTATTTTATCAGAAATAAGAAAGAGACCAATTTACTTAGTAAGGGATGCGGTAAACTTTGAAAAAGATCAGGAAAAAGAGAATGAGGATATTTAAAAATTTAAAAGGACATTTTAGTACCATCACCCACCACAAGATGCTGGTAATGAAAACTTGTTTTAAGGTGGGGTTATATAAACAGGGACTTCTCCATGATCTGTCAAAGTATACACCCATAGAATTTATTCCAGGGGTGATTTACTATCAGGGAGACAGAAGTCCGATTAACAGGGAGAAAGAATTAAAGACCTGTTCAAGAGGCTGGCTTCATCATAAGGGAAGGAATCTTCATCATTTTGAATATTGGATTGATTATAGCATTAATCCAACAGGAGGAAAGCTTGTCGGAATGAAGATGCCAAAAAAATATGTAGCGGAAATGGTTATTGATCGTATCAGTGCGAGTAAAAATTATTTAAAAGATCAGTATAATGATGGAAGCGCATTGGCATACTATTTAAACGGAAAGCATATGATGCTTATAGATGACGAGACAGATTATCTGTCAAGATATCTTCTTACAATGCTCGATATGAAAGGAGAAGAATATCTATTGCATTATATGAGGCATACGCTGCTTCGACATAAAAATCGTGATTACCATGTGCGGGATGGAAAGTTGTATTTAGATTAAGTGAAAGGCCATTAGAAGTACAGTATCTGAGCTGGACTGAAGTGGAATTGAAAGGAATCTGCACAGAGTATATGATTGTAGAGTAATATTTTTACAGTAAAGTGGATAATTTTATCTTGAAATTTAGAGATAATTAAGTTATAGTATGTATATACCAGCCTGGAGTGTTCGAGACCCCCTGCTATTTTGAACCTACATTTTTGAACTTGGGAAACTAAATCATTGAAGGGATGGCATGCCTCACCGTTTTGAGAGGACGTCAGATATTTAATTGAAGTTACCCACCTGGCTTTGGCTAGGACTCAAAATCGCAGGCTACGGCATTTTGGGTGTATGCTTTATAGCCGTCTCATGTGAATGAGGCGGCTTTTCTTATGTAAAATATAATGAGGATGGAAAGTATGCCAGCAAGAAAAAGGGTGAAAGATTTATACGAACTGGTTATGGATTTTCTAAAGAAATGCAGTGATGATCATGTGGGAGCATTCGGGGCGATGTCCGCCTTTTTTATACTCCTTTCCATTTTTCCGTTTATGATCTTCCTGTTAACACTGACCAGATATATTCCTTTTTCAAAAGATGACATTATAGTGATATTGACAAGGATGATTTCTTTTGAGGAAGGGTCATTGATCAAAAGTATTGTAAATGAAATTTATCATAAGACAGGAACGACAGTATCTGCAATTTCTATTATTGCAGCATTGTGGTCATCTTCAAGGGGTGTGTATTCGATTGTTATCGGATTGAATTCTGTATATGATATTGATGAGAACAGAAATTATTTTGTAATACGCTTATTTAGTTTGGTGTATACATTATTGTTTGCACTTATGATAAGCGTTATGCTTGTTATGTGGGTATTTGGAAATAGTTTATATCGTTATGTATGTTGGAAGTTCCCGTTTGTGATTCCGATTTTGGGATATTTTATGCATCAGAGGATTTTATTTTCCCTAGTCTTTCTGACATTATTATTTATGATAATTTATAAATGGATTCCAAACAGAACATCTAGTTTTCGAGGGCAGTTTCCGGGAGCTTTGATTGCGACACTTGGCTGGGTGGCAGTTTCTGTAGGCTGTTCGATCTATATGGATAATTTTACGAATTTTTCGTATATTTACGGAAGTATGGCGGGAATCATGATACTGCTTTTATGGCTGTATTTTTGTATGTCCATGGTTTTTTATGGAGCAGAAGTGAATTATTTTTTAGAGAATAAAGATAATTATCATCTTCTTATTCGTACTCTTAGACCAAACTGGCGCAGGCAGCAGAGGGCACAGACAGAGAGGATGCGTCAGAAATCTAAAAGTGAGAGAGCTGATAGGAAGAATAACAAAAATAATAATAAAAATGATAGTAAAAATGATAAAGAAGTACAGATGGAAGAAGATGACAACTCGAAAGAGAAAAACAGGAAACTTTAAAACAGATAATTTTAGAAAGTAGTGAATGACAGAAGGAATTGAAATGTATCATTTGGATAAGAAACAGATTCAGGAGATTACAGATTATATATTTTTAGAAAATAGACTGGAAAGGGCAGATGCGATATTTATACCAGGCTGTGCGAGACCGGAGCATACGGAAGAAGCGGCAAGAGTATATAAAGAAGGATACGCTCCTTTGTTATTGCCCTCTGGCGGTTATACAAAGGTACAGGGAAGTTTTCAGGGTGTTTCAAAAGAGGGGCAAAAATATGGAACAGATTTTGCCTGTGAGGCGGACTTTTTAGAGGCAGTTTTACTTCAGAATGGAGTTCCGGCTTCCGCAATTTTAAAAGAGTGTGAGGCAACCTATACTTTGGAGAATGCAGAAAAGACAAAAATATTGCTTCAAAAGCAGGGAATCCATTTAAAAAAAGCGATATTATGTTGTAAAGCACATCATGCCAGACGTTCTTTCCTTTATTATTCTATGGTATTTCCAGAGGTGGAGATTCTCATACATCCCGTTGTTGTAGATCATGTTTCCCCAGAGGACTGGTATAAAACAGAAGAAGGAAGAAAGATAGTACTTGGAGAGTTTTCCAGAGTTGGACAGCAGCTTTTGATGATGGAAGGACGAATTCAATGGGAATAAAGCACGAAATACCTCTTGACATTAATTTTTCCCTGCGTTACAATGTTATTCATTGAAAAAGCGTTGAAAGTGCGGGCATTCTGCCCACAGTAGAAGTATAATGTACCAGTAGAGAAGGAGAATCATCGGCTGTAAGTTCTTCAAGGCTCCGTTATATTTCGAATTTCCACACTGGAGCTGCATTCCGGAGACTATATATTTTAGAAACTATATATTTAGATAAGGAATGTCGTCTACGCACGTTACGCGTTAATGAGAGCCTGAATACGCTTAATATATCTAGTATATTCGGGAATCAGGGTGGTATCGCGGATTTATTCGTCCCTTTTTAATTTATATTAAAAAGGGGCTTTTTTTATTTAATAGATTCAATAGACAAATCTGTTGGAATTCCCTATTGAATAACGAAAAGCAGCTGCCAGACAACCAAAGTAAATTAATTTAAATAATAAAGGAGTTTATCATGAAAGAGAAAATCGAGCAGATTCGTCAGCAGGCACTTGCGGCAATTGAAGATGCAGCGGGTATGGACAAGCTTAATGATGTTAAAGTTGCTTTCCTTGGTAAAAAGGGACAGTTATCGAGCCTGTTAAAAGGAATGAAAGATGTAGCACCGGAAGACAGACCAAAAGTAGGTCAGATGGTAAATGAAGCACGTGCTGGTATCGAAGAAAAGATGGAAGAAAAGAGAACAGCCATCCAGAAAAAGCTTCGTGAAGAAAAGATGAAGAAGGAAGTTATTGACGTAACTTTACCAGGTAAAAAAGTAGCAGTCGGACATCGTCATCCAAATCAGATCGCATTAGATGATCTTGAAAGAGTATTTATCGGTATGGGATATGAAGTGGTAGAGGGACCGGAAGTAGAGTATGATCACTACAACTTCGAATTGTTAAATATTCCGGCAAATCATCCGGCAAAGGACGAGCAGGATACTTTCTACATTACAAAAGATATCCTTCTTCGTACACAGACATCACCGGTACAGGCACGTATCATGGAAACAGGACGTATGCCAATCCGCGTTATCGCTCCTGGACGAGTATTCCGTTCTGACGAAGTAGATGCAACACATTCCCCATCTTTCCATCAGGTAGAAGGACTTGTAGTAGATAAAGGAATTACATTTGCTGATTTAAAGGGAACATTACAGCAGTGGGCAGAGGAATTCTTTGGACCAGATACAAAGGTTAAGTTCCGTCCACATCATTTCCCATTCACAGAGCCAAGTGCTGAGGTAGATGTATCCTGCTTCAAATGTGGCGGAAAAGGATGCCGTATGTGTAAAGGAAGCGGCTGGATTGAGATTCTTGGATGTGGAATGGTACACCCTAAAGTATTAAGTGACTGCGGCATTGATCCGGAAGTATATTCAGGCTTTGCATTTGGAATCGGACTTGAAAGAATCACTCTTTTAAAATACGAAATCGATGATATGCGCCTCTTATACGAAAACGATGCAAGATTTTTAAAACAGTTCTAGAGCGTGTTTGAAAAATCTCCCACAAATAGTGATGCACATCTTGCGAAAAGCATTTTTAAAATCTGCTCTAGAGTGTGCAGTGTATAATGTGTATTCTGCTTCAAGGATGTTGAGATATTCTTGAAGTGGAAAGGATTAAAAATAACTAATATTTAAATTTATAGATATAAAAGGAGACGAAAATGAATACACCAATTTCATGGATTAAAGCATATGTTCCAGATTTGGATTGTACTGTACAGGAATATGTAGACAAGATGACTCTGTCTGGTTCCCATGTAGAGAATGCAGTATATCTTGATAAAAATCTGGAGAAGATCGTTGTTGGACGAATTGAAAAGATTGAAAAGCATCCAGATGCTGATAAGTTAGTGATTTGTCAGGTAAATGTAGGTGCTGAGGAAGTACAGATTGTAACAGGAGCATCCAATGTATTTAAGGGAGCATTAGTTCCGGTTGTTTTAGATGGTGGATGTGTTGCAGGCGGACATGATGGAAGTCCTAATCCTGAGAATGGAATCAAGATTAAAAAAGGTAAGCTTCGTGGAGTACCTTCTTACGGTATGATGTGTTCTATTGAAGAATTAGGAAGCACACGCGATATGTATCCGGAATCACCAGAAGATGGAATTTACATTTTTGATGAAAGCAGAGGAGTAAAACCAGGTGATGATGCAGTAGCAGCATTAGGACTTCGTGATGCAGTAGTAGAATTTGAAATTACATCTAATCGTGTAGATTGCTTCAGTATGATCGGTATGGCAAGAGAAGCAGCAGCTACATTTGAAAAGCCATTTTATGCTCCAGAAGTAAAAGTAGTTGGAAACGATGAAAGAACAAAAGATTATATTTCTGTAGAGGTAGAGGATACAGAACTGTGTCCAAGATATACAGCAAGAATCGTAAAGAATATTAAATTAGCTCCGTCACCGGAATGGATGCAGAGAAGACTTGCGGCAATGGGTATTCGTCCAATCAACAATATCGTAGATATTACAAACTATGTTATGGAAGAGTATGGACAGCCAATGCATGCCTATGACTTAGATAAGATCAGAGGTCATAAAATCGTTGTAAAACGTGCCAATGACGGTGATGTATACACAACACTTGATGGACAGGAAAGAAAGCTTGATAAAGATGTATTAATGATTAACGATGCAGAAGGTCCTGTTGGTATTGCCGGTATCATGGGTGGAGAAAACTCCATGGTTACAGATGACATTCAGACAATGCTTTTTGAAGCTGCTACTTTTGATGGAACAAATATCCGTCTTTCTTCTAAGAGAATCGGTCTTAGAACAGATGCTTCCGGTAAGTTTGAAAAAGGTCTTGATCCTGAGAATGCATTAGAAGCAATCAACCGCGCCTGCCAGTTAGTAGAACAATTAGGTGCCGGTGAAGTTGTTGGCGGTGTTGTAGATGTATATCCAAATCCTGTAGAAGAAGTAAAGATTCCTTTTGAACCAGCAAAATATAATAAGCTTCTTGGAACAGATGTATCTGAAGAAAAGATGATGGAATACTTTGCCCGCCTGGAAATTGGCTATGATAAAGAAACAAATATGTTACTTATCCCATCTTTCCGTCAGGATTTAAGATGTTCTGCAGATATCGCAGAAGAAGTGGCAAGATTCTTTGGATATGATAATATTCCTACAACACTCCCTCATGGAGAAGCAACTGCCGGTAAGAAGTCTTTTAGTGCAAGAGTAGAAGACGTTGTTATGAATATTGCAGAGCAGAACGGATTCTGCGGTGGAATGTGCTACTCTTTTGAAGGCCCTAAGGTATTTGATAAATTACTTCTTCCTGATAACGATCCGTTACGTCAGGCAATCGTAATCGCAAATCCACTTGGAGAAGATTACAGTATCATGAGAACAGTTGAGTTAAATGGTATTTTAACTTCTTTAGCAGGAAATTATAACCATAGAAATAAAAATGTACGTCTTTACGAGATTGGTAATGTATATCTTCCAAAGGCACTGCCACTGACAGAACTTCCAGAGGAAAGAAAGCGTCTGACTCTTGGAATGTACGGAGAATGTGATTTCTTCCTGTTAAAAGGTGTTCTTGAAGAAATGTTCTTAAAACTTGGTCTTGAAGGCAAAGTTGACTTTGAGCCATCTCAGGAAAAACCTTTCTTACATCCAGGAAGACAGGCACTCATTTATGTGGGTGGAACTTATGCTGGCTTTATCGGACAGGTACACCCTGAAGTGTGTGAAAACTACGATATGAAGTGTGAAGCATACGTAGCGGGAATTGATCTTCCGGTTATCACAGAAAAAGCAACCTTTGACAGAAAGTATGAAGGTGTAGCAAAGTATCCTGCTGTAAACAGAGACTTAAGCCTTGTTATGAAAAAAGAAGTTTTCGTAGGAAGTCTTGAAAAAGTAATGAAAGAAAAAGGCGGCAAATTATTAGAAAGTATTCAGTTATTTGATGTCTATGAAGGTTCACAGATTGAAGAAGGATATAAATCTGTTGCATTCAGCCTTGTATTCCGTTCCCCAGAACGAAGCTTAGAAGCTGCTGAAATCAACAAGATCGTAGATAAGATTCTTAAAGAACTTGAAAAAATGGGAGTTGAATTAAGAGCATGATGAAAACAAGTGATTTTAATTTTGATCTTCCACAGGAACTGATCGCTCAAGACCCGTTAGAAGATCGTTCCTCTTCAAGATTGATGGTGCTTAACAAGGAAAGCGGTGAGATAACTCACCGTATTTTCCATGACATTACAGAATATCTTCAACCGGGAGACTGTCTGGTCATTAACGATACAAAAGTTATCCCGGCACGATTGATTGGAACAAAAGAAGATACCGGAGCACATATTGAAATTCTTTTATTAAAGAGAAAAGAAAACGATGTATGGGAAACACTTGTAAAACCAGGGAAAAAATGTCGTCCAGGTGCAAGAGTTGTTTTTGGGAATGGAGAATTAAAAGCTGAAATCGTTGATGTATTAGAAGATGGAAACCGTCTTGTACATTTTGAATATGAAGGAATCTTTGAGGAAGTATTAGACCGTCTTGGCCAGATGCCTTTACCCCCATACATCACACATAAATTACAGGATAAAAACCGTTATCAGACAGTTTACGCAAAATATCAGGGATCTGCTGCCGCACCGACAGCCGGACTTCATTTTACAAATGAACTGTTAAAACAGATTGAAGATATGGGTGTAAACATTGCTCGCGTAACACTCCATGTAGGTCTTGGAACCTTCCGGCCTGTAAAAGTGGAAAATGTACTTGAACACCATATGCATTCTGAATACTATAATGTAACAGAAACCGCAGCAAAGCTGATCAATGATACGAAAAGGAATGGTGGAAGAATTATCGCAGTAGGTACAACCAGTACAAGAACTCTGGAATCGGTTGCAGATGACAATGGAGTGATTCATCCGGGATGCGGTAATACAGAAATATTCATTTACCCAGGTTATAAATTTAAGGCAATTGACTGTCTTATTACAAACTTCCATCTGCCGGAATCTACCCTTTTAATGCTCGTATCCGCATTAGCAGGAAAGGATCATATTATGGCAGCGTATGAGGAAGCGGTAAAAGAAAGATACAGGTTCTTCTCCTTCGGGGATGCGATGTTTATTTGCTAATTGCTAGGGAGATAGATGCCGTTGAAGAGGAATGCTTTGAGCTGAATTGTATTCAGTCTTCTAAAGAAAAAAGAATTGTTATAAGTTTGATTTTGTTCCGTTGCGCTAAACATTCCATTCTGCCCAGAAAAACAGGAACTTGGGAAAAACGAGTCCCAAGTTCCTATGGTCAGAATTCCATAGCGCAAAGTCGCAAAATGCAATACTTATAACAATTCTTTTTTCTTTATCGTAGTTCTCTTACAATTCAGCATAAAGTTTTATTTCAGCGGCTGGATAGTTTTGATAGCAAATTAGCAATTTATGTATAAGGAGAGAAGGGGATTGTCCAGAGGGCTATGGTTTTTATATAAATTAAAATCTCCATAGGGGAATATTTTTTACTTCTACTTTATGGAGAATTTTTCTTTAGTTAACTCTCATAATTTTCTGGGCAATCCCCGCTATTTCTATCTAAGATTTAAATACTAATTTCCATTTGGAGCCAAAAAACAGAAAAGCAGAAATTTAATATACAATAGAATGTGATGTCGGAGCAAGTAAAAATGCCGTACAGGCATTTTCTACGAAGCGACTATCTTCACATTCTATTGTATATTAAATTTCTGCTTTTTGTCTGTTTAGCTCCTCAAATTAGTATTTTATTCGAGTTCTTTTTTTAGTGAAATCTTTTTAAGAAACAAAAGGAAGTACATATGTTACCCAGAGGTGGCTTAATGGCATGGCAAGTATCATTGCCGGTATCATATCTGCTACAGGAAATTCTTTCACTTTCATCATTCGGAAGCCAGTTGCTACAAGAAGTACTCCGCCACAAGCTTTGAAATCACAGATCATAGTTTCTGTGCAGAATGGATAAATCGCCCCGGCAAGTAAAAAAAGCAGCATGAATACGATAAACTGAGGGATTGCAATTACACAGGTTACAAATCCAAGAACGCAGGCAAAGATTAAAGCGGTTGGAAGATCAAGAATTGTCTTGGCTAAAAGAATACTGTGATCACCAGTCATTCCGGCTGTGATACTTCCGTAGATTCCAGTACCGCTTGCACAAAATAATACGATAGCGGTTACCAGTACACTCTGATATTCTGCATCCTTTGTTCCCTGACCGGGAATGATTTTAGAAATAATCTTTTCCATTCCCATCCCCATGTTTTGTATTATTGTACCAAGATGAATAGCAAGTCCTATTACTGTTCCTAAAATAACAGAAAGGATAACAGCAGGCATGTTTTTCATCAGGGCAATGGAACTAATGCCCATGGTCATCGCACAGGCACCAAAAACTAAATTGAGATTTGTCTTGAAAGATTCACTTAATCGTGGTCCGATAAAGGTACCTAAAATTCCTCCGATGATAATTCCAAGACAGTTCACAATAACTCCAATTGGCATAAAATATATTCTCCTTCCAGTATAAAATGCTGTTAAGGGCAAAATATCTTTTGACCCTAACAATGTAGTATACTAGAAAGGAATATTTTCTGCAACGTCTGCAAGTGGTTCAACACCCTCTTCTTCTCGTTTAGCGAGGAAAGCCTTTAATTCCTGAGCAGGCATATCAAGTCCGGTATATAACTTAAATGCACCGGCTCCCTGCCATAAAAGCATACCTTTTCCACCAATGACATTCTCTTCTTTGCATCCATTTGCAACAGCATCTGCCATAAGCTTAGTTACTAGTGGATGGTAAATAACATCGTACACAACCATATCTTCATGAAATACACTCATATCAGTAATAAGAGACTGCCCATCAAGAGCCGGAGCCATTCCTACACAGGTTCCATTAATGAGAATATCGCAGCTGCGTACTTTTTCATGCATAAAATCTGTGTCACTCAGTGGATGGAATTCCAATTTACACTTCACACCATCCTCCATCATCTTCTGTCCGATAGATGCAACGTGCTCAAGACCTTCATTGCTTCTGTTAAATACAGTGATGGATTTCGCTCCATCTAAGGCACACTGTACCATAATGGCAGTTGCGGCTCCACCTGCACCAAATAAAACAATATCTTTATCTATAATTGATACGTTATGATCTTTTAAATCTAAAACAACACCCATACCATCTGTGATATGACCTGTTAAAACGCCGTTATCGTTGACAATAGTATTAACAGCCCCAACGAATCTTGCAGCATCAGATAATTTATCCATATTGCGGCATACTTCCTGTTTACATGGCATAGTAACGTTGGCACCACGCATATTCAGTCGTCTCATGGCAGCTAAGGAATCTTTTACTTGGGATGCATCAGTATCAAAGGCAAGATAAGCACAATCAATTCCGTAATAATCAAAGCAGAAGTTGTACATAATCGGTGAGCCGGAGTGCTTGATCGGGGTGCCGAATACACCTAATAATCTTGTTTTGCCTGAAATTCTTGTATCCATAATAATTCCTCCATAAATATAATATTAAACCACACTACAATACTTTAAAAATTAACACTTTAAAGCATGTAAGTGCTTGCTTGTTAAAATACCATTTTCTTATGATAATGTCAAGATAAATTATGTAATTTTTAAAAATTCAAGAATGCCCCAGCAGTCTTGCTGCGAGATGCGCGTCATGCATTAAAAAACAGATAATCAGAAATTACTATTTTCTTGCGCATCAACTTTTGGTTTGGTATTATAAAGCCACAGAAAATAGATAGAAAATACAATGAAAAGATATGGAGATTATTATGATAAAGTTAGGTTGCCATGTTGGCATGAGTGGGAAAGAGATGTTTCTCGGATCTGTGAAAGAAGCTCTTTCTTATAATGCAAATACATTTATGATTTATACCGGTGCACCGCAGAATACGCGTAGAAAGCCAATAGAAGAGCTTCGAATAGAAGAAGGATGGGAATTAATGAAGAAAAATGCGATTGATGAGTTTGTAGTGCATGCGCCATATATTATTAATCTGGCGAATACGGTAAAGCCGGAAACATTTGAACTGGCTGTAGACTTTTTGCAGTTAGAACTTGAGAGAACACAGGCTTTGGGATGCAGGACACTGGTTTTACATCCGGGTGCGCATGTAGGTGCGGGAGCAGATGCAGGAATAAAACAGATTATTAAAGGGTTAAATAAAGTATTTGATGCAGATAAAGACGGAACAGTAAATATTGCACTGGAGACAATGGCTGGGAAAGGGACAGAGATTGGGAGAAGCTTTGAAGAAATCGCTGCTATTTATGAGGGCGTAGAGCATGCAGAACGATTGAGAGTCTGTTTTGATACCTGCCATACAAGTGATGCCGGTTATGCAGTAAAAGAAGATTTTGATTATGTTATAGAGACATTTGATAAGATTATTGGAAAAGAACAGATTGCGGTTTTTCATATAAATGACAGTAAGAATCCTCAGGGAGCTCACAAAGACCGTCATGAAAATATAGGATTTGGCGAGCTTGGTTATGAATGTCTGCAAAAAATTGTTTATAATAAAGAGTTTGAACAAGTACCTAAAATACTGGAAACTCCCTATATACCGAATCCAGAAACGAAAAAGAGAGCATATGCTCCATATAAATATGAAATTGCCATGTTAAAAGAAGGTATATTTCAAGCCGATTTAAAAGAAAAAATTTTGGAGGGAAAATAAAATGGACAAAGTAACAGTTACGTATATTAAACATAGTGGCTTTCTTGTGGAAACAAAAGAAAGTTATTTATTATTTGATTATTGGGAAGGAAAGCTCCCAGAACTGCAATACGATAAAGAACTTTATGTTTTTTCCAGTCATGCGCATCATGATCATTATACGAAAGATATTTTTAAATTAGAAAATAAATGTAAAAAAGTTGTTTATGTTTTATCTTCGGATATTAAAAGAGCAAGTAGTTTTTGGAAAAAAGCAGAGAATGTTCTATTTATGAAGCCTCATGAAGAAAAAGTCATAGATGCATGTACAGTGTCTACACTAAAATCTACAGATGAAGGAGTTGCATTTCTTGTAAAAACAGAAGGAAAGACAATTTATCATGCAGGAGATCTTCATTGGTGGGATTGGCCGGGAGAGCCGGAAGAAGATAATAAAATGATGGAACGGCAATATAAAGAAGAATTAGAATCTTTAAAAAAAGAAAGCATCGATTATGCATTTGTTGTTCTCGACCCAAGACAGGAAGAATCAGAAACTCTTGGAATAGATTACTTTATAAAAAATGTCGGAGCACGTTTTATTTTTCCGATGCATTGTTGGGAACAGTATGATATTATTGAAAGATACAAGAGAAATAATGACAGGAAGTTTCTTACAGGACAGATTATGGATATTACAGGGCAGGAACAGCAGTTTATCCTGGAGTAAGTTTTATCTGTTAAAAAGTCCTAAAAGAAATAATACAATGAAAAAGACAACAGTGACATGGTAATATAAAGATAACAATTACTATATCAGGAAGAACAGAAAGGAAAAATTTAATTATGGAAAAGAAAGTTATCGTATCAGAAAAGTCCCCCGCTGCAATTGGACCATATTCACAGGCAATAGAGTATAATGGTCTTATATATACATCAGGAGTTATTGGTGTGAATCCGGCAACAGGTGAAGTCGGAGCTACGATCGAAGAACAGACAACACAGGTTTTTGAAAACTTAAAAGGACTCCTTGCTGATGCCGGAAGCAGTCTGGATCAGGCTATTAAGACAACCGTTTTCATTAAAAATATGGACGATTTTGGAAAAGTAAATGAAATTTATTCCACCTATTTTACAGGTGCATTTCCGGCACGTTCTTGTGTAGAAGTAGCAAGACTTCCAAAAGATCTGTTAATTGAAGTTGAAGTGACTGCGATCAAAGACAGATAATTTTACCACACCTCAATTTATATAAAGAGATTTTTTGTTGGATTTCAGCTAGAATTGCCGATGCTTTGATAATTGAAGACTACTCTGAAATGTGATAAAATAAAACTAATAGAAATAGCTTTTTTCTTAATTGAGAAGGGGAAAGTTAAACATATCAGGTATAAGTATGGAGGAGGAGTAGAAACATATGGTACACGCGGAATTGACTATTATAAATGAGCAGGGAATCCACCTTGGACCAGCGAATAAGATTGCCAATTTGGCGGATCGTTATGATTGTCAGATCCATTTCAAGACAGAATATATGGATGTGAATGCCAAAAGTATTATTAACTTGATTAGTGGAACATTCCGACAGGGAGATGTTATACAATGTGTGTGTGACGGACCGGGTGAAAAAGAAGCATTAGAAGCAATGAAAGAAATATTAGCAAAAGATTTAGAAGAATAAATACGAATTTCCATCTGGAGCCGAAAAGCAGAAAACCAGAAATTCCATATAGAATTTCTGGTTTTCTGTTTTTCGGCTATTTATCTTTAATGAGCTTTTTCATAATTTTTTAAGGCTATTAAGGCTTTTCTTGATAGTGGGTACAGCATTATGATATTAAAAATCGTCATCAATCCGATGCCTACATCACCTAAATCCCATACAATAGTATAAGTAGCAAGTCCTCCGACAAAGAGCATTACAAGTGCGAGAACTTTGTAAGCAGTCTGAGAGAACCAGTTGTCTCCGAATAGATAAGCTACGTTAGAACGGGCATAAAAGAGAATGCCGATAAAAGTGGAGAAACTGAATAACCATAAAGTGATGGCAATAAAGATTACTCCAAATGTACCTAAATGGTATTCCATTGCTTTTTGTAACAAATCCATTCCAACAAGTCCTTTTGTAAGACTAGTTGGTGTAAGAAGCATGATCATAGCAGTACAACTGCAGATCATAAGTGTATCAATAAAAACTCCTAATGCCTGTGTTAATCCCACTTTAACAGGATTATCAGAAACAGCAGCGGCTGCCGCACAAGGGGCCGAACCTGAACCGGCTTCATTAGAGAAAAGTCCTCGTTTGATTCCGTTCATGAGAACGGCGCCAAAGCCGCCACCGGCTACCTGACGGAGTCCAAAAGCTTCAGAAAAAATACGTGAAAATACTCCGGGAAGCTGTGTGATATTTGTGATAATGATAAACAATGTAATCAATAAATAACATCCTGCCATAATCGGAACAATAATATCCAAAACCTTTACCGTTGCATTTTTTCGAAGAACAATAATCGCGGCAAGTGCTACGAGAACAATAGTGGTGTAAAGCGGTGGAATATGAAATGCATTTTTGAATGCAGATGCTACAGAATTACTTACAACCTGGCTGATACCACACCAGCATATTAAACCGGAAATGGCAAAAAGTACGGAAATAAGAACGTAACGTTTTTGCTTTCCTGTTTTTTCTTCAAAATAACGGTGAATGTAATAAGCCGGACCACCTCGATATCCTCCGTAAAGAGGATCCTTTTCTTTATAGATCTGCGCTAAGGTTGCCTCGATGAATGCTGTGGATGATCCGATAAGAGCTGTGAGCCACATCCAGAAAACTGCACCGGCACCCCCGGCAGAAATTGCGGCAACGACACCGACCAGATTTCCCATTCCAACACGTGTTGCCGTAGAAACGATTAGTGTCTGTATGACAGAAAGTGCACTTTTCTCATCTCCTTTTTTTTCAAAAAGAGCTCCTACCATATCTTTAAAAAGACGTATTGGTAGAAATCTTGTCCGGATCGTGAAATAAAATCCGGTAGGAATTAGTAAAATGACTAAAAGAGAAAGGGAGAGAGTTCCGCCGCCAGGTAGAGGCAGTGTGAGCAAATCTCCCCATAAAAAATTGTAGACTGTTTCAATTATTTTGACCATATTCGTTTATATCCTCCTAAAAATAGTATATAATTTCTCGTCTGTTTTGTAAATAAATAGTTGACAGAATATGAAAAATGGAATAAAATGTAAAATAAATATATAAATAGAAATAAAATACTTAATTGGAATTAGAAGGAATGAAAAACACAAAGAACTTTCGAAGTCTTTCTATAAAGAAATATAAAGAAAGATAAGGCAAGATAAGGATAAGAAAGGATAGGGATAAGAATAAGAACAACAAAGTCAAGCAAGAATGCTGCGGTATTCTTGAGAGGGAGGAGCGGATATTGAGATTAGTTACAGTAATTGTTATTTTTGGAATCTTGCTGCTTATTTCAATCGTGGATTTTAAAATTCACATGATTCCGGATCAGTTGAATATGTTATTATTTTTGGCAGGAATATGGAGCAGTTTTGTATTTCAGAAGATTACAATAACAGGAAGGTTTTTTGGTATTTTTGTAGTGAGTATTCCGTTTTTTATTATTGCATTACTGTCTTCTGGTGGACTGGGTGGAGGAGATATTAAACTAATGGCGGCAAGTGGGGTACTGTTAGGAGTGACAGGGAATGTTTTTGCTGCCTGTTTTGGTCTGTTGTTAGGAGGTTTTTGTGGAGTGTTTCTTTTGCTCACAAAACGTATTGGGTATAAGGAGTGTTTTGCGCTGGGACCTTTTTTGTGTCTGGGAATTGCGATTGTATTTTTTCAGATAAATTTTTTACGGTGATGTTACTGTATAATTTTCTCTGAGTTGTTGATTTAAGTGAAAAAATGATAGCTGCAAAATACCTTTTGACCCTCCAATATCTTATTGATAAAAATAGACAAATTAAGAGATAAGAAGTCGGTATAATACATTGTTAGTTTCGAGACGAAATTAACATAAAATTGTACTCGAAAAAATACGCTGTCAAGGGGAAATTTTGGCATAAAAAGGCTGTTTCGGACAAGATTTTGTATTTTAGAAGGAACAGTTCCGAATAAGCTTTACATTGCCTCGAAAAAATGATAATATTATGTCGAATTTAAAATAAACCACAACTTTTGACAAGGAGGAATAATCAATGCCTAGAGCAAAACAGTCTATGGATGGAAATACCGCAGCAGCTCACGTAGCATATGCGTATACAGATGTTGCAGCTATCTATCCTATTACACCATCCAGTCCAATGGCAGATTCCGTTGACCAGTGGTCAGCAGCAGGACAGGAGAATATTTTTGGTAACCAGGTAGTTGTTAGTGAGATGCAGTCTGAGGCAGGTGCAGCAGGTACTGTTCATGGTTCTCTTGCAGCTGGTGCTATCACAACAACATTTACAGCATCCCAGGGTCTTCTTCTTATGATCCCTAACATGTATAAGATCGCAGCTGAGCAGCTTCCATGTGTATTTGATGTATCTGCACGTACAGTTGCTACACAGTCCCTGAACATTTTCGGTGACCACAGTGACGTATATGCATGTCGTCAGACAGGATTTGCTATGCTGGCAGAAACAAACCCACAGGAAGTTATGGACTTAAGCCCTGTAGCACATCTTGCTGCAATCGAAGGTAAAGTTCCATTCATTAACTTCTTCGATGGTTTCCGTACATCTCATGAGATTCAGAAGATCGAAAAGTGGGATTATGCAGACTTAAAAGAAATGTGCAACATGGATGCAGTTAAAGCTTTCCGTGAGCATGCTCTTAACCCAGAACATCCAGCAATGCGTGGTTCTCATGAAAATGGTGACGTATTCTTCCAGCACAGAGAAGCTTGTAACTCTGTTTACGAAGCTCTTCCAGCTGTTGTTAAGAAATACATGGGCAAGATTAACGAAAAACTGGGAACTAACTACGATTTATTCAACTACTATGGTGCAGAAGATGCAGACCGCGTAATCATCGCTATGGGATCTATCTGTGACGTAGCAGAAGAAGTAATTGATTACTTAACAGCAAAAGGTGAAAAGGTTGGTTTAATCAAAGTTCGTTTATATCGTCCTTGGGTATCTTCTGCATTATTAGACGTTATTCCTAAGACAGCTAAGAAGATTGCTGTTCTTGACCGTACAAAAGAGCCTGGAGCATTAGGAGATCCTTTATATCTTGATGTTGCTACAACTCTTAGAGAAGCAGGTCTTAACGACATCGTTCTTACAGCTGGCCGTTATGGATTAGGTTCTAAAGATACTCCTCCTTCATCTGTATTTGCTATTTATAAAGAACTTGAAAAAGATGCTCCAAAGAGCCGTTTCACAATCGGTATCGTGGATGATGTTACAAACTTATCCTTACCAGAAGTTAAACCAGCTCCTATCACATCTGCTCCTGGTACAGTAGAGTGTAAATTCTGGGGTCTTGGTGGAGACGGTACTGTAGGTGCTAACAAGAACTCTACAAAGATTATCGGTGACCACACAGATAAATACATTCAGGCATACTTCCAGTATGACTCCAAGAAGACAGGTGGTATCACAATTTCTCACCTTCGTTTTGGTGACAACCCAATCAGAAGCCCATACTACATTAATCAGGCTGACTTCGTAGCATGTCATAACCCATCTTATGTAGTTAAAGGTTACAAGATGGTTCAGGATGTTAAACCAGGCGGAATCTTCATGATTAACTGCCAGTGGTCTGATGAAGAATTAGATCATCATATGCCTGCAGCAGCTAAGAAGTATATTGCAGACAATAACATTCAGTTATACACAATCAACGCGATCGACAAGGCTATTGAGATTGGTATGGGTAAACGTACTAACACAATCTTACAGTCCGCATTCTTCAAATTAGCGAACATCATGCCTATCGATGAAGCAGTAGAATTCATGAAAGCAGCAGCTAAGAAGTCTTACAGCAAGAAGGGTGACGCTGTTGTAGAGATGAACTACAAAGCAATCGATGCTGGTGTAGATGCTATTCATAAAGTAGAGATTCCAGCTTCCTGGTCTAATCCAGCTCCAGATGCTCCTGCTAAAGAACTTGTAGGACGTCCAGAGACAGTTAAGATGGTTAGAGAAATGATGGAACCTATCGGAATCATGGATGGTGACAGCCTGCCAGTATCTACATTCGTAGATAACGCTGACGGACAGTTCGAACTTGGTGCTTCCGCATACGAAAAACGTGGTACTGCTGTATCTGTTCCAGAATGGAATCCAGAAGCTTGTATCCAGTGTAACCAGTGTGCATTTGTATGTTCCCATGCTACAATCCGTCCTTTCTTAGTAAGCGAAGACGAAATTAAGGCAGCTCCTGACAACATGAAAGTTGCAGATACAAAGCCAAAAGCAAGCGAATATAAATTTACAATGAGTGTATCTCCATTAGACTGTATGGGATGTGGTGAGTGTATCACAGTTTGTCCTGCAGCAGCTAAGGGTGCATTAAAGATGGTTCCACAGGAAAGCCAGGCAGCAGAACAGCCAGTATTCGATTACTTAGTTGCAACTGTTGGAAGAAAACCAGGCGCTCCTGCAGATACTACAGTTAAGGGATCTCAGTTCAACCAGCCATTACTTGAGTTCTCAGGATCTTGTGCAGGATGTGCAGAGACATCTTACGCTCGTCTGATCACTCAGTTATTTGGAGAGCAGATGTACATCTCCAACGCAACAGGATGTTCCTCTATCTGGGGTGGTCCTGCAGCAACAGCTCCATATACAGTAAACAAAGATTCCAAACAGGGACCAGCTTGGGCTAACTCCTTATTCGAGGACAACGCAGAGCATGGATTTGGTATGTATCTTGGACAGAAGACTTTACGTGACCAGGCTATCGCTAAATTAGAGAAGATGGCAGCTTCCGATAAAGCAACAGATGAATTTAAGGCAGCTTTTGCTAAATTCATGGAAACAAAAGAAAATACAAAAGAAAATACACCAGATGCTAAGGCATTAATCGCTGAGGTAGAAAAAGCTGCAGCAGCAGGATGTCCAGATGCAGCAGACGTATTAGAGAAGAAACAGTATCTTGCTAAGAAGTCTGTATGGATCTTCGGTGGTGACGGATGGGCTTATGATATCGGTTTCGGTGGATTAGACCACGTATTAGCTTCCGGTGAAAACGTAAATATCATGGTATTCGATACTGAGATGTACTCCAACACAGGTGGACAGGCTTCTAAAGCTTCTAACATCGGTGAGGTTTGTCAGTTCGCAGCTGCTGGTAAAGAAATGAGCAAGAAGAGCCTTGCAGAAATCGCAATGAGCTACGGATACGTATACGTTGCACAGATCGCTCTTGGTGCTAACCCTAACCAGGCAGTTAAATGTCTTGCAGAAGCAGAAGCTTATGACGGACCATCCCTGATCATCGGATACGCTCCATGTGAACTTCATGGTATCGCTAAGGGTGGAATGAACCATTGCCAGGATGAGATGAAGAAAGCCGTTAAGGCTGGTTACTGGAACCTCTTCTCCTTCGACCCAGCTAAGAAAGCAGAAGGAAAGAATCCATTTACATTAACATCTAAAGAAGGCGACGGAACATATCAGGAATTCCTGAATAACGAATCCCGTTATACTCGTCTGATCAAACCATTCCCAGAAAGAGCTGAAAGACTCTTCAACGAATCTGAGAAGGTTGCTAAAGAACGTTACGAGCACCTGCAGAGACTCGTTGAGCTTTATAAATAATAAAGCCTGAACTGGTCAGTCAGATTAGTTATACAAAAGATAAAACTTTATAAAATACAAAAGAAAAGCCATGTGTCAGCTATGCCGATGCATGGCTTCTTCTTCATTAAAAGAAAGGAGAAATATGTGAAGACACGTATTGCACTTTGGGATAATTTAAAATTTCTATTAATAATGTTAGTAGTTATAGGGCATTTTATGGAGTTGTTCTTAAACCAATCTAATATGTATAGTAGCTTATCATTATTTATATATACATTTCATATGCCATTATTTTTATTTGTTTCAGGACTATTTCATAAAAATAAAAATGTAGGACAAAAATGTATATTTTTTATATCTGTAGGATTTATACAGAAAATGGTTTTTGCAATAGTAAGATATATAATTGGTGCTGGAATGACATTTTCTTTTTTGTCAGAAGGTGGTATTCCGTGGTTTATGTTTGTATTGTCTATATATACTTTGATCACATATCTTTTGAGAAATCAAAATAAAGAATATATATGTCTTTTTTCTATAATGTTGGCTTGTTTTGTAGGATATGATAAAGAAGTAGGAGATTTTTTGTGTTTATCAAGAATACTGGTATTCTATCCAATATATTTATTGGGAACAATAGTAAGCGATGAAAAAATTAAAGACATTAAGAAAAATAAGTGGGTAGGATGGATATCCTTAGTTATTTTAATTGCGTGGTTATTTATATGTTTTTATGATCGAGAAAAAGTTATAATTTTGAAACACTTATTTACAGGAAGAAATTGTTTTGCACCATCTATATATTCGTATGGAGCATTTATGAGGTTGCTTTGTTATATAATTACTTTTTTTGTCGGAGCATCTATAATTTTTCTTATGCCTTCTAAAAAAATAAAATGGATTTCTGCGATGGGCGAGAGAACAATAGATGTATATTTTTGGCATTGGCCTGTATATATGTTATTAAATAGATTTTTTCATATAAATAAACTTCTATTTTGGGGTGCCAAAGGGAAAGTAGTATTGTTATTGATTGCAGTAATCGTTACTTTTGTTTTATCACAGGGAGGAATAATATCCTATCCGCTAAATTTAATAAAAAGTTGCTGTTATAAAAAACAAAATAATTAACTATATGCATAGATTTGGTAGGATATAGATTTCTTGTATAAAAGTAGTTGTGGAGGAATGGATTACTAGTTTGCCAGATGGTTTTTTGTCGAGAAATAATAGTGTAACAAGTGTAGAAATTTCTGAAAGTGTTAAAGAGATAGGTAGTTATGCCTTTGATGAATGTAGTAATTTAAAGAGTGTAATAATTAAGGCAAATATAGAGGATATTAAAGAAGAGACTTTTAGAAGATGCAGAAAACTGGAAAAGGTTGAGCTTCCGGACAGTGTAAAAAGCATTGGTGAGTATGCATTTACCGAGTGCGATAAATTGGATTCGATAAAAATACCTGAGAATGTAACGCATATGGGGAATGGAGTTTTTGAGAGGTGTTTCAATTTGAAAAATGTTGTTATACCAAAGAAAATGACGGTTATTCCAGATTGTACATTTTCGCAATGTGAAAGTTTGAAAACTATTATTATTCCTGATACGGTAGAAAGTGTAGGGATACAAGCATTTGTTGATTGCAGAAAGTTAAAAGAAATTAATCTTTCTAAAAAGCTTTCTGTAATTGAGATTGGTACTTTTATGGGGTGTGACAGTCTAAAATCAATTAACATTCCGGCAAGTGTAAAAACTATTAAAGGGTATGCTTTTTCAGAATGTTTTGATTTGGAACAGGTAAATATTCCTAATACGGTTACATATATAGGAAACTGTGCTTTTGAAGATAGTTATAAGTTAAAGAATGTGTCTATACCATCGAGTGTTACGAAGATTGGAGACTATGCATTTGGATATTGTACAAGTTTAGCTTATGTGCAATCCGTATCAGACTATAAGACGAGAACGATGGCGAGTGATAAGTATAAGGTGCGAGGATTTACTATCATAGGAAAGAAAAATTCTGCAGCCTATAGATATGCAAAAAAGCATAAGTTTGAATTTTATACATCTTTAAAATATATGAAAGTTCATACTGTTAAGTCCTGTCGATATAGAATAAAGAACAATTCAGAAGTAACATTTTTAGGGATTGCAAATAAGAAAATAAAAAATGTGACGATTCCTAGCACTATAAAAATTGATAAAAAGACTTATAAAGTCACATCAATTTCACCAAATGTATTGAGAAACAAAGGAATAACGAAAATAACGATGGGAAAGAATGTTGTAACTATTGGAGCAGGGGCATTTAATAATTGCAGGAAGCTTAAAAAAATAATTATAAAATCGTCCAAGCTTAAAACGATTGGAAAAGATGCATTTAAAAAGCTGCCAAAGAAATTGGTTGTGAAAGTTCCGCCGAAAAAGATAAAATTATATAAGAAGTTATTAAAGAAGCAAAAAATAAATCTTAACATAACGAAGTGAATACACTGTTATGAAATAAAGACCTAAAAGGTTTTCGTAAAAAAATGAGGGGATTTGATTTAGTTAGTTAATTTATGATAAATTTGAACATATTCTATACTTAGTTGAAGGAATTAAACATATGCAATCCTGCTGGAGGATATATTCTTTCAGATTTCTCAGAATCATTATCTTACCTTTCGTTTTTTTGATATCTGTTAATTAATATGCTAGGTTGGATAAGTACTTAATTTTCTTAAGCTACCTCGTATACAATATTAACAAAATGCAGGATTTGCATTTTAAAATTACATTTGTAATTGTATGAATTGTATTTGAATCTAAAAATAACGATGGATAAGCAAGCAAAAGCACAAACAAAAATGTATTTTTATAAGAACAATACAGTCTGAAAAGAAACAAAAATCAAATAAATTAGCTACAATAGCCCACAAAATAAAAATAATAATCAGAAAATAATGTATTTAAAAATAAATAATCAAATTATTAGATAATTCACCTTAATGTTTATATTTACAACCTACCCAAAATGTTGTAATATGATAGCAACAAAAAGAAATGCAGGAAGTTATCGTAACTACTTCTGAAAATGAATTTGTTACTTTTTTAAATATGTGATTCTCCAGATATTTATAAATACTTTTTCAGAATCATAAAATCATAAGAGGATGAGATTATGAAATCATGAGGATTGATGAAGAGTTTCTGGCAATTACTAATTACAAAAATATAATTTACAACTGATGAATATTTACTATTTTATAGTGATGCAAGAAAGGGTGAGACCATGTATCAGGACAATATGCGACAGGGTCTATATGATCCAAGTCTGGAGCATGATAACTGTGGTATTGGTGCTGTAGTAAACATCAAGGGTCTTAAGAGCCATGAGACAGTATCGAATGCCTTGAAAATTGTTGAAAATCTTGAACATAGAGCCGGCAAGGACGCCGAGGGTAAAACAGGGGACGGAGTAGGTATCTTAGTGCAGATATCCCATAAATTCTTCGAAAAGACCTGTAGTACTCTCGGTTTTTCTATTGGCAAGGAACGTGACTACGGTATTGGTATGTTCTTTATGCCACAAGATGAACTGCAGAGAAATCGTGCAAAGAAAATGTTTGAGATTATTGTTGAGAAGGAAGGGTTAAACTTCCTTGGCTGGAGAGAAGTTCCGATTCAACCGGGCATTCTTGGAAAGAAAGCGGCAGACTGTATGCCATGTATCATGCAGGGGTTTGTAAAGAGACCATTTGATGTTCCAAGAGGACTTGACTTCGACCGTCGTCTTTATATTGTAAGACGAGTATTTGAACAGTCCAGCGATTCTACTTATGTTGTTTCTTTAAGCAGCAGAACGATTGTATATAAAGGTATGTTCTTAGTTGGACAGTTAAGATTATTTTACAATGATCTTCAGGATAAAGATTATGAATCTGCAATTGCATTAGTTCATTCTCGTTTCTCTACCAACACCGTACCAAGTTGGGAGAAAGCACATCCTTATCGATACATTGTTCATAATGGTGAGATTAATACGATTCGTGGTAACGCTGATAAAATGTTAGCGCGTGAAGAAAACATGGAATCTGATTATCTGAAAGATGAAATGATCAAGCTGACACCAGTTGTTGATCCAAATGGTTCCGACTCTGCAAGATTAGATAATACATTAGAGTTCCTTCTGATGAGTGGAATGCCACTTCCGCTAGCAATGATGATTACAATTCCGGAGCCTTGGGAAAATAACGAAGGAATGAGCAGAGAGAAGAGAGACTTCTATCAGTATTATGCAACCATGATGGAGCCTTGGGATGGACCGGCATCCATTCTTTTTACAGATGGAGATATCATGGGAGCAGTACTTGACCGTAATGGTCTTAGACCTTCCCGTTACTATATTACAGACGATGATCAGCTGATTCTTTCTTCTGAAGTAGGTGTCTTAGACTTTGACACAACACATATCGTAAAGAAAGAGAGACTTCATCCGGGCAAGATGCTTCTTGTAGATACTGTAAAAGGTGAGCTGATTGATGATGATATTCTTAAAGATTCTTATGTAAAGAAACAGCCTTATGGTGAATGGTTATCTGATAATCTTGTATTCTTAAAAGACTTAAAGATTCCGAACGTTGCAGTAGAAGAGTACAACTATGAAGAGAGCAACCGACTGATGAAAGCATTTGGTTACTCTTATGAAGAAGTAAAAGATTCTGTTTTACCGATGGCATTAAATGGAAGTGAAGCAATCGGAGCGATGGGTGTTGATACACCATTAGCGGTACTTTCTAAAAGACATCATCCATTATTTGATTATTTTAAACAGCTTTTTGCACAGGTAACAAATCCTCCTATTGATGCGATTCGTGAAGAAATCGTTACATCTACATCAATCTATGTTGGTGGAGAGGGTAATGTTTTAGAAGAAAAAGCAGAAAACTGTCATGTACTTAAGATACATAATCCTATTTTAACAAATACAGATTTATTAAAGATCCGTCATGCAAAAGTAAAGAATATCAATGTAAAAGATGTGCCGATTACTTACTACAAAGGAACACCACTTGATAAGGCAATCAATCATTTATATATCGCAGTAGATCAGGCACATAAAAATGGTGCAAATATTGTTATCCTTACAGATAGAGGCGTGGATGAGAATCATGTGGCCATCCCATCGTTATTAGCAGTATCTGCGGTACATCATCATTTGATCGAGACAAAGAAGAGTACATCTGTAAGCATTATCTTAGAGAGTGGTGAACCAAGAGAAGTACATCATTTCGCAACATTGTTAGGTTACGGTGCATGTGCGATCAATCCATATCTGGCACAGTTTAGTATTAAGAAGCTGATTCAGGATGGCTTATTAAAGAAAGATTACTATGCAGCAGTAAATGATTATAATAACGCTGTTCTTCATGGTATCGTAAAGATTGCATCTAAGATGGGTATTTCCACTCTGCAGTCTTATCAGGGTTCTCAGATTTTTGAGGCAGTTGGTATCAGCAAGAAAGTGATTGATGAATACTTTACGAATACAGTAAGCCGCGTAGAAGGAATTACATTAGAGGATATCGCAGAAGACGTAGATTTCCATCATTCAAAAGCATTTGATATGTTAGGTCTGAAAAACGATCTGAGTCTTGATAGTGAAGGAGATCATAAATATAGAAGCGGTAAAGAAGAACATCTTTATAATCCACTTACGATCCATACATTACAGACAGCAGCATGGACAAATAATTATGACCTGTTCAAACAGTATACTTCCATGATTAATAAAGAAACTTCTCCAGTAAGCCTTCGTGGATTAATGGATTTTAATTATCCATCCAAAGGAGTTCCTATCGAAGAAGTTGAATCTGTAGATTCTATTGTGAAACGATTTAAGACAGGTGCTATGAGTTACGGTTCTATTTCCAAAGAAGCACATGAGACTCTGGCAATTGCGATGAACATGATTCATGGTAAATCAAACACTGGTGAAGGTGGAGAGGATTTAGAACGTCTGACGGTTGGACCGGATGGACTGAATAAATGTTCCGCAATTAAGCAGGTGGCTTCTGGACGTTTTGGTGTAACAAGCCGTTACTTGGTAAGCGCACAGGAAATCCAGATCAAGATGGCACAGGGAGCAAAACCTGGTGAAGGTGGACATTTGCCAGCAGGAAAAGTATATCCTTGGATTGCAAAGACAAGACATTCAACACCTGGTGTAGGACTTATTTCACCACCACCTCATCACGATATTTACAGTATCGAAGATTTAGCACAGTTAATTTATGACTTGAAAAATGCGAACAGGGATGCTCGTATTTCTGTAAAACTGGTATCCGAAGCAGGTGTCGGAACAGTCGCAGCCGGTGTAGCAAAAGCTGGTGCACAGGTAATCCTTATTTCCGGACATGACGGAGGTACAGGTGCAGCACCTCGTAATTCTTCCATTCATAATGCCGGACTTCCTTGGGAGCTTGGACTTGCAGAAACACACCAGACATTAATTAAAAATGACCTTCGTAATAAAGTAATTATCGAGACAGACGGTAAGCTTATGAGTGGTCGTGACGTAGCAATGGCGGCAGCGCTTGGAGCAGAAGAATTCGGATTTGCAACTGGTCCGCTGATCACAATGGGCTGTGTTATGATGAGAGTTTGTAACTTAGATACCTGTCCGGTAGGTATTGCAACACAGAATCCAGAACTTAGAAAGCGTTTCAAAGGTAAACCAGAATATGTTGTAAACTATATGAAATTCATCGCACAGGAAATGCGTGAATATATGGCTAAGCTTGGTGTTCGTACAGTAGATGAGCTGGTAGGACGTACAGATTTGTTAAAGGAACTTCCAGAAGCAAAAGAGTATCACTTAGATTTATCAGCTATTTTGAACAATCCATATATAGATAAGAAACATCCAATCTGCTACAACAAGAAGAATGAATACAACTTCGAATTAGAAAAGACATTAGATGAAAAAGTTCTTCTTACGAAGTTAAAGACAGCACTCGATAAAAAGCAGAAGAGAAGTATTTCTATCGATGTTGGAAATACAGACAGATCCTTTGGTACAATCTTTGGTTCTGAAATTACAAAGAAATACTATGATACATTAGAAGACGATACATTTACTATACAGTGTACAGGCGCCGGCGGACAGAGCTTTGGAGCATTTATTCCAAATGGTCTTACTTTGGAGCTTGTCGGTGACAGTAATGACTATTTTGGTAAGGGATTATCTGGTGGTAAGCTGATTGTTTATCCTCCAAAAGGAATCCGATTTAAAGCAGAAGAAAATATCATCGTTGGTAACGTAGCACTGTATGGTGCAACAAGCGGTAAGGTTTACATTAATGGTGTCGCAGGTGAACGTTTCTGTGTTCGTAACTCTGGTGCAACCGCAGTTGTCGAAGGTGTTGGCGATCATGGATGTGAGTACATGACAGGTGGTAAGGTTCTGATCATCGGTAAGACAGGAAAGAACTTTGCAGCCGGAATGAGCGGCGGTGTTGCCTATGTTCTTGATGAGGATAATGATCTGTATTTAAGCCTTAACAAAGAAATGGTTTCTTCCGAACCGGTTGTTTCTAAATATGATGTTATGGAAATCAAGGATATGATTACTGCTCATGTGGCATATACAAACTCTGAAAAAGGTAAAGAAATCTTAAATAACTTCAGCAAATATCTGCCGAAGTTTAAGAAAATCATTCCACACGATTACAAGAAGATGCTCCAGAAGATTTCCGAAATGGAAGGAAAAGGTCTTAGCGCAGAACAGGCACAGATTGAAGCATTTTATGAAATTAAAAGAGGATAGGAGGAGAGCGCTGTGGGAAAACCAACTGGATTTTTAGAATATGAACGAAAAGAAAGCGTAGGTGAAGCGCCGTTAAAACGAATCAAACATTTTAACGAATTTCATACTCCCCTGTCCAAAAAAGAACAGGAGAGACAGGGTGCAAGATGTATGAACTGTGGAGTTCCATTTTGCCAGTCCGGAATTTTAATTAAAGGAATGGTTACCGGATGTCCTCTTAACAACCTGATTCCTGAATGGAATGATGCTACTTATACAGGTAACTGGGATGAGGCTTACAACCGTCTGAAAAAAACAAATCCATTCCCTGAATTTACAGGGCGTGTATGCCCACATCCTTGTGAGGTTGGATGTACCTGTAACTTAGGCGGGGATCCGGTTAATATCAAAGAAAAAGAATTAAGTATCATAGAGCGAGCTTATGAAAGTGGTCTCATTAAACCAGAACCACCAGAAGTACGCACAGGAAAAACAGTCGCTATCGTAGGTTCTGGACCATCCGGACTCTGCGTAGCAGAATACTTAAACCGTCGTGGACATTCTGTAACAGTATATGAGCGTTCTGACCGCGTCGGCGGATTACTCATGTACGGAATTCCAAATATGAAGCTTGAGAAAACATATATCCAGAGAAAAGTAAAGCTCATGGAAAAAGAAGGCGTTGTATTCAAGACAGGTGTAAATGTCGGCGTAGACATAAAAGCACAGGAATTAAAGAAACAGTATGATGCAGTTGTACTTTGCTGTGGAGCATCTAATCCAAGAGACATCAAAGCTCCAGGTAGAAAAAGCAAAGGAATCTATTTTGCAGTAGATTATTTAAAAGCAGCAACAAAGAGCCTGTTAGATTCCAATTTCGCTGATAAAAAATACATCGATGCCAAAGGTAAAAACGTTATGGTTATCGGTGGTGGTGATACTGGAAATGACTGCGTAGGAACTTCAATCCGTTTAGGATGTAAGAGCCTGATCCAGTTAGAAATGATGCCAAAACTCCCAGATGAACGTCAGGCAGACAACCCATGGCCAGAATGGCCAAAAGTCTGCAAGACAGACTACGGTCAGGAAGAGGCAATCGCTGTATTTGGCAAAGACCCACGAGTATATCAGACAACCGTAAAAGAATTCATTGCCAATGAAAAAGGCGAAGTGTGCAAGGCAAAACTTGTCAAACTCGAAAGTAAATTCGACAAAAAAGCCGGAAGAAACATCATGGCAGAAGTCGCTGGAAGCGAGTACGAAGTACCTGTTGATTTAGTATTAATCGCAGCAGGATTCTTAGGAAGCCAGCCATATGTTACAAAAGCTTTTGGCTTAGATCTCACAGAACGCACGAATGTAAAGACAGAGGTAGGACACTTTAAGACAAACGTAGATAAAGTCTTTACCGCAGGTGATATGCATCGAGGACAGTCACTCGTTGTATGGGCAATTCGCGAAGGTCGTGACTGTGCAAGAGAAGTAGATACCGCTCTGATGGGATATTCCAATTTATAAATACGAATTTGATGGACTAAAGAGACGAAAACCAGAAATTTAATATAGAAGAAAATGTGAAGATAGTCGCTTCGCAGAAAATGCCTGCTCGGCATTTTTACTCGCTCCGACATCACATTTTCTTCTATATTAAATTTCTGGTTTTCTGCTTTTTGGCTCCAGATGGAAATTAGTATTTAAATCTTGGATGGGAGAGAGGGGAGTGTCCAGAAGTCTGTGGTTTTTATTTGGAATGAGAATCTCCAGAAGAGGGATATCTCCTTACTGAATAATTGTACGCGGTCTTCTAAGAAAAAAGAATGGTTATAAGTTTGATTTTGTTCCGTTGCGCTAAACGCTTCATTTTGCCTCAAAAAACGAAAACTTCGGAAAAACGGGTCCGAAGTTTTCAGAGTCAAAATTCCACAGCGCAAAGTCACAAAATGCAATACTTATAACCATTCTTTTTTCTTTATCGTAGTTTTCTTACAATTCAGCATAAAATTTTGTTTTAGCAGCTGGATGGTTTTGGAAAACTAGCCTCTTCTGGAGATGTTCATTCTATTCAAGTCTCGCGGTTGCTCGACTTGAATATATTTGCAAATAATATACTCGTAAGTTACTAACTCGTGAGTATAATACTTGTAAGTATATTAATGGAGGTGAAGCTATCGCTGCACATGATACATTTATCATTATATTGTCGCATTCAAGATAGCTCTAAAGGTGACTACTTTAATTTCTCGTAAAATGACAATCCACTTTATTTTTACTGTTCGTTAAAGAAAACACCGAATCTTCTGGACAATACATCTTCCGAGTAAGCAGTAGTCTTCTGATCTCTCCCCCTTCTCTCTCCCAAAGATGATTGCATTCATTCCTTCTGGAGCCAAAACACAGAAAAAAGAAACAATACCCTATCCCAGATGCGGCTTCGGAGCGTGTTTAAGATGCGAATGAGTATTTTAAACACAGCGACTACAGAGCAGATGGGATAGGGTATTGTTTCTTTTTTCGTCTGTTTTCTTCTAAATGAATCAAATAGTAATTCCATGCAACAGAAGTACTTATTTTTTCGGCATATATAGTAAAGGAAAAAGTAATTTCATTACTATGCAGTGTGAGATATAAATCTGCTACAAGACTTATGGCAGAATTTATTATATATTTTATAGAGAAGGAGGAGAGCATTATGAGTGAAAAGTGGGATTTCTTAAAGGAAGTGACGGATATCGATGACCGTTTTATTGAAGAAGCTGCAGGAGAGTGGATACAGCCTATAAGAAATGTACAGCAGATTCTTGTAAAGATAGCGGCGTGTTTTGCAATTATTGTGTCATTGCTGCTTTCTGGTGTATCATTTAACCCGACGGCAAGAGTAATGGCAGAAAATATCAGAATAAAGATAGACAGAATATTGGGAAGTCGTGAAGATCTGACTTCGTATGCGCAGATACTCAATACAACAAAAACGGTAGCGGATGTGGATGTTACGCTGGAAAATGTTATATTAGATGAAGATACTCTGTATGTTTTGCTGGATGTTAACGGCAAAAGAGAAAGTGTAAACGAAGATGAGGATCAGGTGGACATTGCGCCGAGTGGAAGCATATGCATCAATGGAAAGAGCATGGATGATGTTATGGGAAACCGGAGTACAGGGATAAGTCACAGTCTTGGGGAAAAAGGGACAGAGGTTCTTATAAAGTATGTATTTGATGGATATACATTTCCTGAGAAGATAGAAAAATTAAAGATACCGTTTAAAATCATACGTTATATAACTAAGGAATATGAGACTCCAGATGCAACTGTACTTGGCGATGTAGAATTTACATTTTCAGCATCAAGAAAGGAACTGCAAGCTTCCGCAAAAAGTGTAGAGACAGACATAAAGGTTAAGCTTAGAAATAATACAGAAGTTCAAGTTCAAAAGGTTCGTGTCAGTAAAGTGGCAAGCAGAATCACAATTTACAAAAACCTTGTCATTTTTTTCTTATGAAAAGTGTCAAAAAGTGCTATAATCCCCTATGGCAGAATATATTCTGTAATAAAACTGAATAAACTAGTTATTTTATGGAAGAATGTTTCGTAGAGACAAGGCGATTTTACACCTTCATCGAGGAGACATCCGATTGATTGAGCAAAAGATTGGAGTGACAGAGATGAATTTGACAGAAAAAGAATTTGTAAAGTTTTTAAGCAAATTTGATGAACATCCATTTGATGTGAAAATTGGAGATGAGGTAAGCCATATAGGTAAGGGGGAACCGGAATTTAAAGTTATTTTTCATGAGATTCCGTCGATGAAAGAATTACTAACGAGTACATCAATTGCGCTTGGCGAAGCTTACATGGATGGAAAGCTTGAAATAGAAGGTGATCTGTACCATGCTTTGAATATGTTTTTAGGACAGATGGGCAAGTTTTCTACGGATAAGAAAGCATTGAAGAAATTAATTTTTTCTTCACTTACAAAGAAGAATCAGCAGAAGGAAGTGTCTTCTCATTATGATATTGGGAATGATTTTTACAAGATGTGGCTTGATGAGACGATGAGCTATTCCTGTGGATATTTTAAGCATCCAGAGGATACGTTATATCAGGCACAGGTGCAGAAGGTAGAAAGAATTCTCAAGAAACTGTATTTGAAAGAGGGGATGACACTCTGTGATATAGGCTGCGGATGGGGGTATTTACTGATTGAAGCGGCGAAAAAGTACGGAATTAAAGGTGTCGGAATTACTTTAAGTAAAGAGCAAAAGAAGAAGTTTGAGGAGCGAATTAAGGAAAATCATCTGGAAAGCCAGTTAGAAGTACGTCTGATGGATTACAGAGATTTACCTGAATCCGGCTTAAAATTTGATCGTGTTGTCAGTGTCGGAATGCTTGAACACGTTGGAAGAGATAATTATGAACTGTTTATGAAATGTGTAAAAAGCATTATGAATCCCGGTGGGCTTTTCCTGCTTCATTATATCAGTGCATTGCAGGAGCATCCGGGTGATGCATGGGTAAAGAAATACATTTTCCCAGGAGGAGTTATACCATCTTTGCGTGAGATTATTCATATCGCAGGGGATCATCAATTTTATACATTGGATGTAGAAAGTTTAAGAAGACATTATAATAAGACATTACTTTGCTGGAATCAAAACTTCCAGAAGCATAAAGATGAAATAAGAGAAATGTTTGGTGAACGATTTGTTCGCATGTGGGAATTATATCTTTGTGCTTGCGCTGCAACATTTATGAATGGTATTATTGATTTGCATCAGATTCTATTTACGAATGGAGTAAATAATGATTTGCCGATGACAAGATGGTATTAATTCGGGAGAAAATAAGAACGCAAGAGGAGCAAGTAAAATCATGAATATCATATTAGCATCCGGTTCCCCAAGAAGGAGAGAACTTTTGGCGCAGGCCGGTTTTGAATTTAAAGTAGAAGTAAGTAATGCAGATGAGAATGTTATAGAAGAGTCACCAGAACAAATGGTGGAAGAACTTGCCGCGAGAAAAGCAGAGGCGGTAGTTAGACTTCATAATAAAGCAGAGGATAACTGTCTTGTAATTGGGGCAGATACCATAGTAGTACTCGAAGGAAAAGTTCTGGGGAAACCTGTGGATGAAGAAGATGCAAAGACAATGCTGGCTTCCCTTTCCGGCCGAACTCATCAGGTATACACAGGAGTTGCATTATTTTACGTAAAAAAAGGTACTGTGGAAAAAAAGGAAACATTTCATGAGTGTACGGATGTCACGATGGTGCCAATGTCAGAACAGGAAATAGCAGATTATGTCGCTTCCGGTGATCCGTTAGATAAGGCTGGTGCATATGGTATTCAGGGACCGGCAGCGGTATTTATCTCTGGAATCAAAGGAGATTATTATAACGTCGTAGGGCTGCCAATCAGCAAAATATATCATAAACTACTAATTTGCTAGGGACACAGACGCCGCTTTAGTAGAAGATATTGAGCTGAATTATATGGAGTCTTCTAAAGAAAAAAAGAATTGTGATAAGTTTGATTTTGTTCCGTTGCGCTAAACGCTTCATTTTGCCTCAAAAAACGAGTCCGAAGTTTTCAGAGTCAAAATTCCACAGCGCAAAGTCACAAAATCTAACTTATCACAATTCTTTTTTTCTTTATTATAGTCTTCTTACAATTCAGCATAAAATTTTGTTTCAGCGGCTGTCTGTTTTTGATAACAAATAGCAAATTAGTGATTTGTGTTGGAAAGAGAAGGGGATTCTCCAGAAGATTCTGACTTTTAATCAAAGAACTATTTCGCGATAAGAAAATAGCAAGGGATACCGGCAAAAGAAATAGAACTCCTTATATAAATGTCAGTTTCTTGGAATTTGATTTCCTGGAAAGCCATAGACTTCTGGACAATCCCCTTATTCTTCCTCAAACAAAAATACTAATTTGAGGGGGACACAGACGCCGCTTTAGTAGAAGATATTGAGCTGAATTGTAGTTAGTCTTGTAAAGAAAAAAGAATAGTTATAAGTTAGATTTTGTTCCGTTGCGCTAAACGCTTCATTTTGCCTCAAAAAACGAAAACTTCGGAAAAACGAGTCCGAAGTTTTCAGAGTCAAAATTCCACAGCGCAAAGTCACAAAATGCAATACTTATAACTATTCTTTTTTCTTTATCATAGTCTTCTTACAATTCAGCATAAAATTTTATTTCAGCGGCTGACTGGATTTGATAACAAATAGCAAATTAGTAATTTGGGTTAGAAAGAGAAGGGGATTCTCCAGAAGATTATGAGAGTTAACCAGAGAAAAAATTCTCCATAAGATAGGAGTCATCTCACATCTGATATGATTTTATACAATCAAGTAAAAAATATCTTCTTCTGGAGATATTCATTCTAACGAAATCATAGACTTTTGGAGAAACCCCATGTTTTCCTCAAACAAAAATACTAATTCTCACCAACTGTGAGTTTTGTATAGTCAGAAAAAAGAAATAATACCATATCCCAGATGCGGCTTCGGAGCGTGTTTAAGATGCGAACGAGCATCTTAAATACAGCGACTACAGAGCAGATGGGATATGGTATTATTTCTTTTTTCGTCTATACGAAATCTACAAATTAGTAGTTATTGCACTGTTCATGAGTATAGGCTATAATAGCAATATAGATAAAACAGTGAAGGAAATAGAGGATAAAATATGGCAGCGATTAATAATGATTGGGCGGAGGCGCTCAAAGAAGAATATAAGAAACCGTATTACAGGGAACTTTATAAAAAGGTGAATGAGGAATATCAGACACATGAAATTTTTCCTCCGTCTGATGAGATATTCAGTGCGTTTCATTTGACACCGTTAAAGGATGTTAAGGTTGTGATCCTTGGACAGGATCCGTACCATAATAACGGGCAGGCACATGGATTAAGCTTTTCTGTAAAGCCGGGGGTAGATATTCCGCCATCATTGGTTAATATTTATAAGGAACTTCATGATGACCTTGGTTGTTATATTCCGAATAATGGGTATTTGGTAAAGTGGGCAGAGCAAGGTGTCCTTTTATTAAATACGGTTCTTACTGTTCGGGCGCATCAGGCGAATTCTCATAGAGGAATCGGATGGGAAGAGTTTACGGATGCAGCGATACGTGTACTTAATGCACAGGATCGGCCAATTGTATTTTTGCTTTGGGGAAGGCCGGCACAGAATAAAAAGCCGATGCTTACGAACCCCAATCATTTAATTTTAGAGGCGCCACATCCAAGTCCGTTGTCTGCTTATCGTGGATTTTTTGGATGCAGGCATTTTAGTCAGGCAAATGAATTCCTGCGTTTTCATGAGCTTGAACCAATTGATTGGCAGATAGAGAATATTTAGATTCTTGGAAGGTATAAAAGTATTTTAAAAATTTTTAAAGAAAGATAAGAAGGAGAGAGGATAAGGATGAAAGTTTTATTTGTAGAGTATCCAAAGTGTTCCACATGTAAGAAAGCAGGTAAGTGGCTGAAAGATCATGATGTGGAGTTTGATGACAGACATATTGTAGAAGAGAATCCAACTGCGGAAGAGTTAAAGGAATGGCATGCGAAAAGTGGTCTTCCATTAAAGCGTTTCTTCAATACAAGTGGACAGGTTTATCGTAATAATGGAATTAAAGATAAACTGCTTGGAATGAGTGAAGAAGAGCAGTATGCGTTACTGGCAACAGATGGTATGCTTGTGAAACGACCAATCGTTGTAGGTGAAGATTTTGTTTTGGTCGGGTTTAAAGAAAAAGAATGGGAAGAGAAGTTATAAAGACTTTGGGATGGGGAAATAGAGTTACGTCAGATAGAGTTTTTTTTACAGTTATATAAAGATAGAAATGTTACTGTTGCGAGTCAGAATCTATATATTTTTTTTATATGCTTGAGGTTTATCTTGTAACGATGAAACAGGAGAATTATAAAGTAGAAACAGAGAAGTATATCGCTTATGAAAAGAGGCTTCATAAGGATAGATATAGCTAGAGAGTGGTGATTTTACAAGTTGTAAAAATCCGATGCAGGGAATATAGAATAGTAAATGAAATGAGGCACAGACATTGGAAATCTGTGCCTCGGCTTATTGAATAGGAAGAAAAACTAAAAGTTGTGACGGCTTAGCTTTCCGGTGCTTCAAAACTTCTATCTAATGTAATAATACATTCTACATTTTCATCCATTTCGTGAAGAAGAGATACAAGCTGATGCATCACGCGGTTTGCATCTTTTTCAGAATAAGAATCAGGAATCACTAGATCAAAAATGAGATTTCGTTGTTCATTTTCTTTTAAAACACGAAAATCATGAAAATTCAATTCAGGATCAAGCGCATGAACAATGCGGGAAGTCTTCTCTCGAAGAGAAAGAACTTCTTCATCACGCATTTCGACCGGATCCATATGGATAACAAGAAGAATATTCAAATCTTTTTTTACATCGCGTTCAATCTTATCAATAATTTCATGCGATACGTCAATATTAATATCATTCGGAACTTCGGCATGAATGGTAGCCATGCTTCGATTCGGACCATAGTTATGGACGATCAGATCGTGCGTTCCGACAATTCCATCATAAGATTCTACGATATCTGTAATCTTCTGATAAAGTTCCGCAGGGACACGCTCACCGATTAAAGGTTCTAACGTATCCTTTGCAATAGAGATACCGGACCAGATAACAATAGCAGATACAATGAGGCCGGCAATCGCATCGACATTAATGGATGTAAAGTGGCAGATAATAATCGAAAGTACAGTAGCACTCGTTGTGATAACATCTCCGAGAGAATCCGCTGCAGTTGCAAGCATAACTTTAGAATCAATTCTTTTACCAAGTTTATTATTAAAAAATGCCATCCATAACTTTACAAGGATTGATAAAATAAGGATAACAAATGGTACAAGATCAAAACTGATTTCTTCTGGATGCAGTATCTTAGAAATCGAACTTTTAAAGAAAGTAAATCCAACTTCAATAACAAGAAATGAAACAATTAAAGCCGCAATATACTCAATTCTTCCATGTCCAAAAGGATGCTCCGCATCTGCGGGCTTCCCGGCCATTTTCACCCCGATAAAGCTGATAATAGACGAAGCAGCATCGGATAAGTTATTAAAAGCATCTGCGGTAACAGCAAGAGAACTTAAAATAAGTCCGATCGTAAGTTTTACGGAAAACAACAAAACATTACAAAAAATCCCAACAACGCTGGTAAGCATACCATAGCGAGTCCGGACTTCTGTACTTTCAATATTGGTACTGTCTTTTATAAATTTGTTTACAAGAAAATCTGTCATAAATATCCCCCTAGCTGTAGCTGTAATATTTACTCCACTATAACAGTTTATGAAAAAAACTGCAAGCTAATCTTTGGAAGGTATATCTAATTATGTTTAGGAATAGAAAATCAAAAACGACCAATATTAAATTAATTTAAAATGCTTTAAGGCATTCCTGATTCCATCCCTGTCAATCGGGGTTGTAACATAGGAGGTGTTTCTAAGCACTTCAGGATAGGCATTTCCCATAGCAATACTATTCTTTACATGAGTGAGCATAGAAAGATCATTTGTACTATCACCAAATACATAGCAGTCATCTAAAGATGCTTTAAGATGCTTTACAATGAAATCGATACCACTTGCTTTGGAACATCCTTTAGGAACAATCTCTTCGAATCCGTAAGGATGCATTTCCTCTCTTATTATAAAGTCAAAGTTATCTTTTAGCTTCGTGTGAAATAAATCAATATCACTGTTTGTGTCTGTTAAAATAATGAACTTGTCAAAAGCTAAAACAGGGTCGTCAAGAAAACGAATGGGATGTTCAAGATTTGTCTTTGCATAAGAATTACGAATAGTGATAATTGGTGCAAAGACTTCTGCATCATTTTTTGCCTGAAAATAGCAAGAATTTCGACCTTCGCATACGGCCTGAATTTTACATTCTGTTAAAATATCATCTAAACTGCGTTTTAAAGAATCATCAAGATCATAATGATAAAGAGTTTCTCCATGAAAGATTACTTCTGTACCACAACCGCATACATAGCCATCAAAAGGAAATTCCTTAATTGCTTCTGGCATAAATCCGTATGTGCGTCCACTGTTGATGAAAATATAATGTCCATTTGCCTGTGCCTGCTTTAAAGCTTCTATAGCGCTGTCAGGAATATATCCGGGAATGCCTCCGGCAAGCAGTGTGCCGTCAATATCAAAAAATAAAAGTTTTCTATTCATAAAAAATCCTTTCTTATATTTTGCGGGACCCAAAGTCAAATACCTTATCGTGCAAGAATGAACGGAGTTTTGAACTTTTGCCCCAGACATCATGAAATTAAAAGCATTCAGAATTAATTTTCTGAAAACGAACGAAAATAATTATAGCATATATTTTATCAGAAGGGAAATGAGAGAAAGTTGGAGATTGATTTAGTTGGAAAATATAAAAAAATATGTTATTATGTTAAAAATAGAAATAGATAGAACTATGAGAAAGGATGAAGTACAATGGCAAACCCAATTGTTACAATTACGATGGAAAATGGAGATGTAATCAAAGCAGAATTATATCCACAGATTGCTCCAAACACAGTGAATAACTTTATTTCATTAATTAATAAGGGATTTTATGATGGACTGATTTTCCATCGTGTTATTAAAGGATTTATGATTCAGGGAGGATGCCCTCTTGGAAACGGAACCGGCAATCCGGGATACAGTATTAAAGGAGAATTCTCTAATAACGGATTTACAAATCAGTTAAAGCACGAAGCAGGTGTGCTTTCCATGGCTCGTTCCATGATGCCAAACTCTGCAGGCTCCCAGTTCTTTATCATGCATAAGGCAGCTCCACATCTTGACGGAGAATATGCCGCATTTGGTAAAGTAATTGAAGGAATGGATGTTGTAGATAAGATTGCATCTGTGAAGACATTTATGGATTCTCCATACGAAAAACAGGTAATGGCATCCGTAACTGTAGATACACAGGGAGAAGAATATCCAGAACCAGAAAAAATAGAAAAATAAACATTCTGTGTTTGAATTTCAATAGAAGAAATTGGCCGAACCAGAAAAAGTACAGACTTTGTATCTGTACTTTTTCTGGTTCATTTTTTGTTAAATTAAATTCAAGTCGAGCAGCCGCGAGACTTGGCGCGTGATTCTGGTCAGCGTAAGCTGACATATTCTTTACAGAATCACTGCGCATCCTCGCGGAGCGTTTATCTCAGTCAGAGATTGGACTCCCACTGAGACAAATTTGCTGTCACTCACCACCTGAAAGAGGTGGGAGTCTTCTCGACTGAGATAAAATTGATGTTCTTGTGTTCATCAGTTAAGTCAAATGGATAATATCATTATGCTAAAAGCTGTTCCTGTATCTGCAATGCATTCACTTCAAAATCTTTTAATGCTTTTGCAACATAATCAGCGGAATCTTCGTTATAGATGTAGAGATAAACCGGGCGGGAAATATCAAGACTGAAAATGGCCATGATGGACTTTGCATTGACAATACTGCAGCCAGACACTAAATCAAAACGTCCGTTAAATTTATTAATTATGTCTACAAAAGTTTTAATCTTATCCATAGAATTAATGGTAATGGTTTTTGTGATCACTGGAAATGCCTCCAAAACTTTCAACGCTAAAATTAATGAATGTAACTGGTTAAAATGATTCAGAGCGGTGCCAAATGTAGAAAAAGGCAGAAACGCTCTAAATTATGGTCTTTATTTAATAAATATGATATCAGGGTCAAAAGGTCAGCACGATAAGGTGTTTGACTTTTTAATCCTAATATTATAAATATGTTAACATTTGAAAGGACAGTTTTCAATAGAAGGAAAAGAAATTTGAGGGTAGATATTTAAACATTTCTTATGAAAAATAGACAATTCGTTGTTGTGGCATAGCAAAAAAAGTTAATAGCAAAAATATAGAAGCATTTTTCCTGAAAATGCATATACATAAAAGAAAATATTCCAGAAAATATTTCAGATAATGTGTGATGTAATGATTTTCATATAAAAAAAGAAAGAGATTTTAAAGAAGGAGATTTTATGGAAAATAATCAAGATGGATTAAAGGCATTGCTTCAGGAAAAGGATTGTGTTGGGGTTCCGGCAAATGAAGAATATCAGGAATATCTTGTTGATTATTTACTTGATGAAAATTTTTTTGAAAATGAATTGGCAGACTATTGTGTGTTTCCTATAGGATATAATCAGTCTATTGTTTATATAAAGTCGAAGAATCCCCTGACAGGAGATGATAGAAGATTTCGATATAATACTGTTCCAAAATGCTATGGTCTGATGGCTTCGGAAGAATTAGAAGAAACGGGAATTCTGAAAGTCAGACGATCTCCTCAGCTTGGTTACAGGGGAAGTGGGACTTTGATTGGGATTATTGATACAGGCATTCGATTAGAGGATTCTCTTTTCTTATATGAAGACGGAAGTTCCAAAGTTGTCGCACTGTGGGATCAGAGTGACCAGAGTGGAACAAGACCGGAAGGATTTCTTTACGGAACGGAATGGACGAGAGAAGAAATTAGTGAAGGGATAAAAAAGAAAGATAAAAAACTCCCCGGAGATGAGAATGGACATGGAACATTTCTCGCGGCCGTTGCAGCCGGACGAGAAGATATCGATAAGGGATTTTCGGGTGTAGCACCGGATGCGGAACTTGTTGTTGTAAAATTAAAACAAAGTAAAAAATATTTGCGTGAATTTTATTCTATTCCGGATGGCATCTGGTCCTGTCAGGAGGATGACGTTATGTTGGCAGTACGTTATGTCATCAGTGTGGCAAATAAATTGGGAAGACCGGTATCAATCTGTCTTGGAATCGGAACAAACCTTGGAGGACACAATGGAGCCAATGGTCTGGCAAGATATATTTCCTATCTATCGCTACTCCCCAAAATTTCTTTTCATATCGCAGGAGGAAACGAAGGAATCAGCGGTCATCATTTTCATGGAACAATACGGAGAGAGGAACAATATCAGACAGTTGATTTTAATGTGGCAGAAGGAGAAAATGGCTTCATCATGGAGCTTTGGGGTGACGAGCCAAATGTGTATACAGTAGGGGTTCTGTCTCCCGGAGGAGAAAATATTGAGCGTATGCAGCTTAAAATGGGAGAATTTCGAAGCATTCGCTTTTTCCCCGAAAATACATTATTGGAAATACGTTCTTTTCCGGGAGCAACAATAGGAGGTTCACAGGTAATCCGGATGAACTTTAAAAATCTCGTTCCCGGCATATGGAAGCTTTTTATTTACGGAACAGGAAACGGTGAAAAAACGTACGATATCTGGATGCCAATCAGCAATTTCTTAAAAGAAGAAACAGTATTCATTAATCCAGACTCCGAACAGACCGTCACTTCACCAGGAAATGCTCAGTACGCCATAACATATACGCCATATGATGTGACAACCGGAGGATTATATATAAGAGCAAGCAAAGGATATACAAGAGACGGAAGAATTGTACCGGACCTTGCTGCCCCAGGAGTCTCTGTAAAAATCCCTGGGATTTCAAGAATTGACAGAAACGGAGAAAAAGCCGGAAAAGAAAGAGTACGAAGCGGAAGCAGTATAGCAGCAGCCTTTGGTGCGGGAATAGGAGCATTAATGCAGGAATGGGCATTTATTGCCGGCTACGACCCGTTTATGAATGGGCAGGACATGAGAACCTATCTTATTCGGGGAGCGGTAAAAGATGGACCATATGAATATCCAAACCGAGAATGGGGCTATGGAAAGATAAATATATATAATACTTTACTAGAACAAAGATTTTAAAAAATACTAGTTTGTAGATTTCGTGTAGACGAAAAAAGAAATAATGCCCTATCCCATCTGCTCTGTAGTCGCTGTGTTTAAAATGCTCATTCGCATCTTAAACACGCTCCGAAGCCGCATCTGGGATAGGGCATTATTTCTTTTTTCTGACTATCTAAATCTATGGTTTAACAACATGGAATGTGCCAGAAGGCTATGGTCTTCCGAAAAATTAAATTCTAAAGGATTGACACTCAAATTGTTATCTTTCCAACATAAATTACTAATTTGTTATTTGTTATCAAAACCAGACAGCCGCTAAAACAAAATTCTATGCTGAATTGTAAGAAGATACCCCTCTTCTGGAGATTTTCATTCCAAATAAAAACCACAGACTTCTGGACAATCCCCTCTCTCCCATCCAAGATTTAAATACTAATTTCCATCTGGAGCCAAAAAGCAGAAAACCAGAAATTTAATATAGAAAAAAATGTGATGTCGGAGCGAGTAAAAATGCCGAGCAGGCATTTTCTGCGAAGCGACTATCTTCACATTTTTTTCTATATTAAATTTCTGGTTTTCGTCTCTTTAGTCCATCAAATTCATATTTGGATTTATTAGTTCTTCAAATGTGATGTGGAAAAGTTCACAAAATGCTTGGATTTCGATATCTGTTACAAAACGTTGTTGTGTTTCGATTCTTGTAATTACATTTTTGTCAATATCATAACCTTTGAGCTGTAGTTCATGTGCAAGTGCTCTTTGTGATAAATGGTGTTTTTTTCTTAAAGCAATTAAGTTAGAGCCGATTAAATTCTTGTTGCCTGTTTCCGCAACTGGCTTTGGCATAATTTCTTACCTTCCTTTCAAATTTTGTTATGCGTAAGCGCATTATATGGTTTTATTTTACAAAATTTGATAATACCATACGGTCGTAAAAGTGAGACAAATGCGGAAAAAGCGAAAAAAATGAGACAATATACAAGTACATTGTCTCATTAATATATCAGATGGGATTGACTCCCCCACTGATATAGCCTCCGGCAGTAAGAATGCCGGGGCATTCTTGAAAATAAAAATGTTTTGTTGAAGTGAAATAGCAAAAGACAGAATGTTAGTATTCTACTGTTCTGTTGTTGCTGATGCTGCTTTATGTTCTTCATATGTTTTGGTGAAGATATTGGAGCCATCATTTTTCACTGTATTCATCTGGAAATATAAATAATCATTCTTCTGCGGATTCAAGACACCGTCAATAGCTTCTAAGCTTGGACTGCAGATTGGGCCAACCGGCAGTCCCTTATATTTGTAAGTGTTATATGGAGAATCTACTTCTAAGTCTTTATACATAACTCTTGCAATGCCATACTGACCTTTTGTGATTGCGTATACTGCTGTAGAATCGAATTGTAGTTTCATCTTTTTATCGAGACGATTTTGAATAACTCCTGCAATGATTGGATATTCCTCTGGTAACTCTGTCTCCTTCTGTAACAGAGATGCACGAATTAATACTTCTTCTACAGACATACCAAGCTGAGCTGCTTTCTGTTGTCTTGTCGTATCAAACTTTTTATCAAACTCTTCGAGTATCTTAGCTACGAGCTGATCCCCTGTAATATTCTTTGACAAATAATACGTATCTGGATAAATATAACCCTGTAATTGATAAAATACTTTTGTTTTGTCTGGAAGAATATTTTTATACCTTGATGTATCCGCCGCTTTTGTTACAGCTGTAAGGAATTCCTGTGCAGTCATAATTCCTTCTTTTTCAAGCTTATCGGCTGTCATCTCAATCGTATATCCTTCCGGAATAGTAAATTTATTTTCCTTCTGACCATTCTGAGTAGCTAATTCTTTAATTACTTTGCTAAGACTCATTCCATCGTTTAAATCAAATGTTCCATAACGAAGCTTGCCTTTATAATCGGAGAAGTATAACTTTAATAAAAAGGCTGTTTTATAGCGGACAACACCTTTTTTCTTAAGAATCGCTCCCACATCTTTTGAGGTGCTTCCCTTTTTGATTGTTACTTCAATATCTTTTCCTGCTACAGACTTTTCCTGAAAATATTCTTTACCTATCGGATAAGATATAGCGGCACCTGCTACAAGAATCAATACCAGCAATCCCAGTATCACATTACGAATCGGATGCGACTTACGTTCCGGCTCTGCTTCTCCTGTCACTTTATAAAATGTTTCTTCAACAGCTTCTGCGTTCTGGCTTGTTATATTTTCATGTCTATGTTTGCGTTTGCTTTCGTTTGCTGCCTCCTGTGCATCATTCTCACTGTTGTTTTTATTCATTCTCTTAGAACATTCTTCTGGCTTTACAGAAGAATCAGTTGAAATCTGATCTGTCGATGCGGTATCCTCTACCGACTTTTCCGCCTCTGTATTCTCTATGAAATGAACCTGTAGTTTACTGCACAGATCTTCCTTTTCTATATTTTCTATATTCTCTTCCTTTCGCATCATTACCCTCCAAAACAGAACTTCTTTACAAGTATCCCTTTCTTTTGTATGATAAATACAATAAGAAACACGAATATGTTAGAAAGGACTCTGTTATGTTTAATTTTTTTATTATTATGGACGAAAACCTGGGAAATACTATCGCCAGGCATTTTTCCTCAGAGTATCTTAACTATACCATAAATTTTATAATTTCTAAAGAGTTTCCTTCCTTCTCTGATTTCCCAGATTTTTCTCTTGTCTTGTGTGATCTTGATCAAAATATAGAACTTGCAAAAAAATATAATCTTCCAGCCATCGCATTTTCTCACGAAAATAATAAGCAGGAAACTCTGATGGGAACGCCCTGGATGATTTTAGATGCAGATGCACTCAGTCCGTTTTTTCTAAGAGAAGTATATTGCAGACATCATCATATTCCCCTGATGATAACTACAACCTCCCGCTGCACTATTCGTGAACTTACCGTCAAACAACTGCCTGAACTTTTATTGTTACAGAAAGAAAATAAAAATAATCCATCTGGCTGCTTCTTTCCACAAAATTGCTGCACAACTGTTGCTGCAGAAACTTTTCTTTTAGATTATATAAAAAATCAATATAGTTTTTATGGCTACGGAATCTATGGTATTTTCAAAAAAACCGACGACACCTTTCTTGGCATTGCCGGCTTTTCGCCGTTGGAAAATACGGAGGATTATTATGTTGAAATTGGATATTCTATATTAAAAGAATGGCAAAGACAGGGATTTGCATCAGAAGTTCTGCCCGCCCTGCTTCACTTCGAAAAAGAATATCTCTATTTTACAGAAGTCATTACCAGAATTGAAAAGGAAAATATTGCTTCCATTCGACTGGCAAAGAAAAATCTTTTGCGAATCATAATGATTTGATTTGTGGGTTTCGTGTAGACGAAAAAAGAATTGTTATAAGTTTGATTTTGTTCCGTTGCGCTAAACATTCCATTCTGCCTAGAAAAACAGGAACTTGGGAAAAACGAGTCCCAAGTTCCTATAGTCAGAATTTCATAGCGCAAAGTCACAAAATGCAATACTTATAACAATTCTTTTTTCTGACTATCATAAATCCACAATTGAGGAGAATGAGGATTAAATACTAATTTGCTGGGGACACAGACGCCGCTTTAGTAGAAGATATTGAGATGAATTGTAGTTAGTCTTGTAAAGAAAAAAGAATAGTTATAAGTTAGATTTTGTTCCGTTGTGCTAAACGCTTCATTTTGCCTCAAAAAACGAAAACTTCGGAAAAACGAGTCCGAAGTTTTCAGAGTCAAAATTCCACAGCGCAAAGTCACAAAATGCAATACTTATGGTATGCTTCCTTTTAGGTAGACAGTTGAAAAAAATAAAACTGTTTATCTGAAAGGGGGCATTTTTTATGGATAAGATTTCTCCAGAAGAAAAAATACAATGGATGGAAAAAATTCTTCAGAAAAAAGAATCCATCAGTTCTGTTGCATCAAAAATAGGAGTTTATTATACGACCGTTGATAAATGGCTTAGAAATTATCAATCAATTGGACCGGAAGCTTTTTTTCGAAAAGGTCATACCTATCGAACTCCTGCTCAAAAAGAAGCAGCTGTTTTCGATTATCTTTCTGGAAAAGGTTCTCTCCGGGATATCTGTGCCAAACACAAAATTTCAGATGCACAGATACTCAGAAGATGGATTATGAAGTATAATAGTCATGATAAGGAAACAGGAGGTAGACCAATCATGACTAAAGGCAGAAAAACTACATTTGAAGAACGTGTCGAGATCGTTCAATATTGCATAAAACATTCTCATAACTATTCGGAAACAGCAAAAAAATTTCACATTTCTTATCATCAGGCCAGAAGTTATACTATAAGATATGAAGAAAACGGGGTGGATGGGCTGCAAGATAAGCGGGGAAAGAGAAAATCCCCAGAGGAAATGACGGAAGTAGAAAAACTGCGTGCAGAAGTAAGACTTCTGCGTGCGGAAAAAAGACGGGCAGAAATAGAGATATCTTTCTTAAAAAAATTAGAAGAGATAGAGAGGAGGGGAGGCTGAGCCTGATACGCCAGGAACATATCTATCGGGCAATCAAGGAAGAACACGAAAAATATAACTATCCAATCCTGTTATTATGTGAAATAGGTGGAATCGCCAGATCATCCTACTACAAATGGCTCCATCACGTAGAGACACCGAACGAGAGATTTAACGAGGAATTGGCAGAGAAACTGGAACAATTACATGAAAAACATCCAGATATGGGATATAGAAGGTTAAATGACAAGCTGCGCCACGATGAAGACATTCGGGTAAATGATAAGAGAATCCTCCGTATTTGCAGAAAAAAACAGATCCGGTCCAACTTAAAGAGCCGGTATAATGGCTGTACCAGAGCATCAAACAACCCAGCATTTATTGCAGAAAACATTCTTAATAGAGAATTTAAGGCAGAACACCTTAATGAGAAATGGGTTACTGATGTAACGGAATTCAAATATGGAAACACCTTAGACAGTGTTCATAAAATATATTTAAGCGCTATATTAGACTTATGTGATAGACGGCCCGTTGCATATGTTATTGGGGATAGTAATAATAATGCGCTGGTATTTGAAACTTTTGATAAAGCAGTAAAGGCAAATCCAGAAGCCCATCCTATTTTTCACAGTGACAGAGGATATCAGTATACCTCCCGAAGATTCCATCAGAAATTGGAAGAAGCAGGAATGATACAGAGTATGTCGAGGGTAGCACACTGTACAGATAATGGAGTAATGGAAGGCTTTTGGGGAATCTTGAAACGGGAAATGTATTATGGAAAGAAATTTGAGAGCAGAGAAGAATTAGTGAAGGCAATCACAGAATATATAGATTACTATACAAACGACCGACCACAGAGAGGACTTGGAGTATTAACACCAATGGAATTTCATGAAAAGCAACGATTGGCGGCATAAAAATGTTGCCCGATATCCAACCGGGCAACACAAAAATTTTATATTTTTTTAATTGTCTACTTGACGGGATGCACACCATTATAACTATTCTTTTTTCTTTATCATAGTCTTCTTACAATTCAGCATAAAATTTTATTTCAGCGGCTGACTGGATTTGATAACAAATAGTAAATTAGTGATTTTTGTTAGAAAGAGAAGGGGATTCTCCAGAAGATTATGAGAGTTAACCAGAGAAAAAATTCTCCATAAGATAGGAGTCATCTCACATCTGATATGATTTTATACAATCAAGTAAAAAATATCTTCTTCTGGAGATATTCATTCTAACGAAATCCATAGACTTTTGAAGAAACCCCATATTTTCCTCAAACAAAAATACTAATTCTCACCAACTGTGGATTTAGTATAGTCAGAAAAAAGAAATACTGGCATATCCCAGATGCGGCTTCGGAGCGTGTTTAAGATGCGAACGAGCATTTTAAACACAGCGACTATAGAGCAGATGGGATATGCCAGTATTTCTTTTTTCGTCTACACGAAATCTACAAATTAGAATTTAAATGTTTCTTTTATTCCGAGCCATTTCTGATCTTTATCACTTAAAGTAAGTGGAGTTCCATCTTCTAAATGATAGCCTTCTCCGATTGGGGAACCAGGATATTCTCCGACGAGTTTTGGCCATTTAATATCGATTTCAGGGTCGTTCCACGCTAAACCACCTTCATCACCTGGACGGTAGAAGTCCGTACATTTATAACAAAATTCTGCAGTGTCAGATAGAACAAGAAAGCCATGGGCAAATCCTTCCGGGATATAGAATTGTTTATTGTTTTCTGCAGAAAGGATTTCTCCGAACCATTTTCCATATGTTTCAGAGTGACTTCGCAGGTCAACAACGACATCAAAAACGGTACCCTTAATCACACGAACAAGCTTACCCTGTGGATGTTGTTTTTGAAAATGTAATCCACGAAGAACACCTTTAGAAGAAGAAGACTGATTATCCTGAACAAACTCCATTGTCAGTCCTGCTTCTGCCATATCATTTTTATTATATGTTTCCATAAAATAGCCACGAGAATCACCATGTACGGTAGGTTCAATAATACATAAACCTTCGATTCCTCCAACGTTCTTTTTTACTTTAATCTGTCCCAAGAGAGAGACCTCCTTTAATTTTTGTTACTGTATTTTAATTATTTGGTTATTTTAATTATTAAAATTCTTCATTTAAAATCTCAGTTAAATATCTTTGCAGTGCATCTTTCCAGTCAGGAAGAGGTGTAAATCCTGCTTGTATAAGTTTGCTTTTATCGAGCCGGCTGTTAAATGGGCGGGCGGCTTTAGATGCACCGTATTCAGCGGTTGTAACGGGTGTTACAGTAATGTGATTTTCATCATATTCCGTATGACCGAGCGCGACTGCCTGACGAAAGATTTCTTTTGTAAAATCATACCAGCTAATATAACCACCTTCATTGGTGACATGGTAGTAGCCGTATTTTTCGCTTTCAGCCATATCAATAAGAAGTCTTGCCAGGTCAAAGGTGTAGGTTGGTGTTCCAATCTGGTCATTAACGACGGTAAGTTTGTCATGATTTTTGCCGACAGTGAGCATGGTCTTAATAAAGTTTTTGCCATTTCGACCGAATACCCATGCAATGCGGACAATAAAATATTTGTCTAAAGTGTTTGCGACTGCCTGTTCTCCAAGAAGTTTTGACTGACCATATATGTTTAATGGTCTATAATTCTTGCAGTCAGGCTGCCATGGAGTTGTCCCCTGTCCGTCAAAAACATAGTCAGTGCTTAAATAAATCATTTTACAGCCAAGTTTTTTGCAGGCAGAAGCAATGTACTGCGTGCCATCAACATTGATCTTTTTAACGGTGTCCTGTTTATCTGTATCTTCTGCAAGATCAACAGCGGTCCAGGCAGCGCAGTGAATAACAACATCAGGGCAAGTTGTTTCTAAGATTTGATTTACGGCGTCTTTATTCGTAATATCTAATGAAATGTAAGGCATTTTTGTTACAGCGGTATTGTCCTGCACACCAGAATATTCCGGTGCGATATCAGAGCCAATCCCCTCATAACCGCGGGATGCAAGTTCGTTCATGACATCATGCCCCAACTGACCGCAAACGCCTGTTACGAAAAATTTCATATATAATTCCTCTTTCTTATATTTATAAAGTTGAATATGATAAAAATAACTGTTTGTACATGTGTGTGAAAAATGAATTAACGGTTTTTGTACATCTTTTCATAGTAGTCTTGATATTCACCGGAAATAATAGTTTCCCACCATTCTTTATTATCAAGATACCACTGAATTGTCTTTTTTATACCATCGGCAAACTTAGTTTCCGGAAGCCAGCCGAGTTCGTTATGAATTTTTGTAGGATCAATAGCGTAACGCATATCATGGCCTTTTCTGTCTGCAACATAAGTGATGAGGCTTTCTGGTTTTCCAAGTTCTTTACAAATGATTTTTACAATATCGATATTTTTCATTTCGTTATGTCCACCGACATTATAAACTTCTCCGACACGTCCTTTATGGATGATTAAATCAATTGCACGACAGTGGTCTTCTACATAGAGCCAGTCTCGTACATTTTCCCCTTTTCCGTAAACAGGAAGAGGTTTGTCATTTAGCGCATTAGCGATCATAAGCGGAATCAGCTTTTCAGGAAAATGATAAGGTCCGTAATTGTTTGAGCAGCGGCTGATTGTCACAGGCAGTCCGTAAGTTCTATGATAAGCAAGAACTAATAAGTCTGCTCCTGCTTTAGAGCTACTGTATGGAGAGCTGGTATGAATCGGTGTTTCTTCTGTGAAGAAAAGATCCGGGCGGTCTAAAGGAAGATCGCCATAAACTTCATCGGTACTTACCTGATGATATCGTTTGATGCCGAATTTGCGGCAGGCATCCATAAGGACGGCAGTTCCTTTAATATTGGTATCTAAGAAAACTTCAGGATTTTCGATAGAACGATCAACATGGCTTTCAGCCGCAAAGTTTACTACCATGTCAGGATGCTCTTCCTCAAACAGTTTGTATACAGCTTCTCTGTCAGTAATGCTCTCTTTTACAAAGCGGAAGTTCGGATTATCCATTACCGGTTCTAATGTAGAGAGATTCCCTGCATAAGTCAGACAGTCTAAACAAATGATCCGGTAATCAGGATATTTGTTTAACATATGAAAAATAAAGTTGCTTCCAATAAATCCGGCGCCGCCGGTTACAATAATAGTCATAAATAAATACTCCTTTTAAATTGCCATTTTCTCATGTTTTTCGGGTCCCAAAGTCAAATACCTTATCGTGCAAGCATGAACGGAGTTTTAACCTTTTGACCCTGGTATCATATAAATATATCAGATGTGAGATGACTCCCACTCCTGCAATCCTGCCGAGGCATTCTTGAATTAATATAAATTTTCCTGATATTTTCCATCTAAAACATCTTTTAAATACTGACCGTATTCATTCTTTTTTAATACCTCATAAACTTTGAGAACTTCATCTTTAGAAATCCAACCATTTAAATAAGCGATTTCTTCAAGACAGGCAATCTTACGATGCTGATGCTGCTCCATTGTTTTTACAAAGTTTGTAGCATCAACAAGACTTTCATGTGTTCCCGTATCAAGCCAGGTAAATCCCTGTCCTAAAAGTTCAACATTTAATGAGTGATTTTCTAAATAAATACGATTTAAATCTGTAATTTCTAATTCACCTCTGGCACTTGGTTTCAGATTCTTTGCATATTCTACAACACGATTGTCATAGAAATACAGGCCAGTCACACAGTAATTACTCTTTGGATGTTCCGGTTTTTCTTCAATAGAAACAGCCTTTCCATTACGGTCAAATTCAACAATACCGAAACGTTCCGGATCATCAACATAATAACCAAAAACAGTTGCCCCATTACCTTGTTCTGCATTTTTAACAGCGGCACAAAGACGCTTTTTTAAACCATGTCCGGCAAAAATATTATCACCGAGAACCATAGCTACAGTATCATTTCCAATAAACTCCTCTCCGATAATAAATGCCTGTGCCAGTCCATCAGGGCTTGGCTGTACAGCATAAGACAGATTTACTCCGAACTGACTTCCGTCTTTTAACAATTCTTTAAAACGAGGAGTATCCTGTGGTGTGGAAATAATTAAGATATCCCGAATACCCGCATTCATTAAAACAGACATCGGATAATAAATCATCGGCTTATCATAAATAGGAAGTAATTGTTTAGAAGTTACCATGGTAAGAGGATAGAGGCGTGTGCCAGAACCTCCTGCTAAAATAATACCTTTCATTATACATTCTCCTTCTCTTGTGTCATAACGATACCATAATTATAAAAGATGCCCTAAGGGCACCTTCAAGTGTTTTTTTTTGCTATTTGATTCATTAGAGGAAAACAGACGAAAAAAGAAATCATATCATATCCCATCTGCTCTGTAGTCGCTGTGGTTAAGATGCTCATCCGCATCCTAATCACGCTCCGAAGCCGCATCTGGGATATGATATGATTTCTTTTTTCTGTGTTTTGGTTCCAAAAGGAATGAATTCAATAGTTTTTGAGGAGAGAATGAGGAGAGGTCAGGAGTCTGCTACTTACTCTCTTCGCTATGCTGAAGCTTTTTTCAAGTTTCACTGATGATAAGATGATACTGCAATTTATCGCTGTACATGATACATTTTCCGAGTAAGCAGTAGTCTTCTGACCTCTCCCCCTTATCCCTCCCAAAGACTATTGAATTCATTCCTTCTGAAGCCAACACACAGAAAATAAAAAGAATAGACTATAGCAAATGTAATGTGAGAGCAAGTAAAAATGCCGAACAGGCATTTTCTACGCAGTGATATCTTTACATTTGCTATAGTCTATTCTTTTTATTTTCGTCTGTTTTCTCTCAATGAATTAAATAGTAATAAAAATCCCGGCGTCTTTTGTAATAGTGAAGCCATCTTCTGTTTTTTTTCTTACATAATTTCGAAATTCTTTGTAGTGGTCAATGATATACTGGTTTTGATTGCCATGGCAGGACAGAACGTAAGATATTAAGGTTTCCGGTTCTGTAACATGGAGGGAGTCCTCATAGGATAACCATTTTATATTTTGAAAATACGGAGCAAGAAGATCTGCACCGTTTTCTTTTCCAAAACGTTCAAAAAGCCGGTCTGCTGAAAGAACAATGCGGTCATCGAATTCTGAGACAAGCTCATTGATTTCTTTCATGTGAGCTGCGCCGTAGGTACTGCATACAAAAGTACCGCCTGTTTTTAGTACGCGGGAAATTTCTTCAAAAACAGAGGTGAGATTTTTGCAGTAAAATAAAATATGATTGGCAATGACAAGATCAAAGCTGTTATCAGGATATGGAATCCGCTCGCAGTCAAAAACCTGGAAATCAAAGCGGGATGTTTTTACATTTGCATGAATGGCACGCCGGGTATCACGAAGCATTCCTTCTGAAATATCTGAAAGAACGACATGGAGCTGTTTTGGAATTTTTTCTTTATTTTCAAGCCATAAAGAACCATCACCGCAGCCAATCTCAAGAACGGTCGAATGTTCTGCCATGTGGCATTGATCAAAGATCCAGGGAAACCAGCCTTGTGTGTTCGTGCTGTATTTATTATGAAGCTGAATACGTGCGGAAATATTGGATGCATTCTGATACTGGTTTTTCATACTTTTTTCCATACCGGTAAGATGAATCAGCTTAAGCATCTGACTCCAGTTTACACTGTGTTCTTCTTCAATTGCTTTGGAGGTATCCTGAATCGCACGTTCTACCAGCTGGAGCTGCTCTATTTTATCCTGAACAAGTTTTCTTTGTAATTTCAAAGCATCTGCCATAAAATGATAGTCAGAATCGTTGATCGTCATTTCCCGGATATCATCAAGTGAAAATCCCAGATATTTTAATAGAAGAATCTGCTGCAGGCGGGCAAAATCTTCATCGGAATAGAAGCGCGCCCCATAAGGAGTCAGATAAGAAGGCTTTAAAATATTGTGGGCATCATAATACCGTAAGGTTTTCTTTGTGATATGAGCCGTTTTTGCAAATTCTCCGGATGAATAAAAACCATCTTTTTTCATAACTAGCATCTCCTCAGTTTGGTGTGTTTTTAAAAGTATATCATGAGATATTTTGTCCTGCAATGTGTGGAATCTATGCTTTGTTTATCTTTTTACCGGGGTATTCCTGAAAGTTATGGTTAAAGGCATTAGAAACTGCTATAATTAAAAAAGTATCAGTGTATTATTTTTGAAGAGCATTCAAACATTCAAAGTATTAAAAATTCTACTTATCATTCCTTCTGTTTTGTGATAGAATAAAAAACTATGCGTAAAAATTTTAGACAAAATAAAAGGAGAGTTAAAAATGAATTCAGAGAATGCATTTAAAAAACTTGGACAGAAACTTATGAATGGCGAGATCACACCGGAAGAACATGTAAAAGAATATAATAAGCTTTTAAGAGAGATGGCAGAGAAATATGATTCTCAATGGCGTCCACATGAACATATCTAACATATAGGTATTCTTGGAGTTTTTTTGTGAAACGAAATACTAAAATCAAGTATTAAAATCAAGTACAAAAAGATTCTGAGAGTACCTATGTAGACAGGGGAGGTTTCTGTAGGAAATATCTTATAGAGAAATTTGAATATGAAAAAAATTTTATTGGAAAAACTTTTAGAAAAATGCAGAGAACAAACTTATCAAAAACAGTATGAGTACATTATGAATCTACTGGAGGAACAGAAGATTAAGCCGGTGAAGGCTTCCAGATTGAATGGAAAGAGTCCGGCTCTTTATCGTGAGTACTGGGTATTGGAAGAAAAGAAGGACTATAGCACTTATATTGAAGAATTAAGATATGAGATTGTTCCGGATATTTCTGTAGATTATTATTTAAGACATTTAGAAAGTTATGAAGCAGACAGGACAAGGGTGCTTGAGTTAAATCAATATTTGAAAAATAAAAAAAAGACACTTCAGTTTAAAGTATCGGTAAATGAACGCAGTTTTGAAATCTGGGGACAGGAGAAGTTCTTATCTAGAGGACAGGGAAAGCGTATTTTGAATCGGTGTGGACTGGAGCTGTCTTTTTTTAATATTTACGAGACGACAGAACCGCTTGCATATTATTCACTTACAAGAAATATTCCGCAGAATTTGTTAATATTAGAAAATAAAGATACTTTTTTTAGTATGCGTCGTCATCTTTTGGAAGGAAATGAGGAGATACTTGGAATAAAGATTGATACGTTGATTTATGGAGCTGGAAAGGGGATTTTTCGAAGCTTTGAAGATTTTGACTTGTGTGTGGAACCTTATATGCAGGCGGAAGGAAACCAAATATTTTATTTTGGAGATCTGGACTATGAAGGTATTGGAATTTATGAGAATTTAGCTGAGCTTTTTAATGAAGAGTGGAAAATCATTCCGTTTATGGCCGGATATGAGAAGATGTTAGATAAAGCTGTGAAGGCTGTCAGTATTCCAGAGACGAAAGAGAGGCAAAATAGAAATATAAAAAATATTTTCTTTTCTTATTTTTCAACAGAACGAATAAAGCAGATGAAAGAAATTTTGGAAAAGGGAAGATATGTTCCACAGGAAATTTTAAATATTTCAGATTTTTAGTTAGATGGAGAAAAAATATGCAGTATGAATTTTTGAAGAATTTCCCCCGGAGAATGAAAAATGTAGGTTTGTATGCAGTCATTGTTCAAAACAGTGTTCAGAAATTATCGTGGAAACAGTATGGATTTACAAAGTTCGATGAGCAGATAAATCTTTTATTTATCGTATTACTTTATATTATGGAACAATCGTTAAAAGAAGAAAAGTGTACGATGGATGATATAGCAACATATATAGATACGATTAATGTGCAGTATATGCAGAAAGATATTTCATATGAGCAATGCAGGAAGCTGGGGGATTTTATTGTAAATACAGTGTTGTCTAATGAGGGGCGGCCTATATATTTTGATGGATATCATTTTGAAAAAAATGCATATGAAAAAATGCAGATCAGTTATGTAGCAAATAAAATTGTTTATATAGAAAACGAAGTGAGAAGAACATCATATTATCTGACGGATGATGGATATAATCTGCTTTTATCAACTTTGGAAATAGAAGACAATATGAAGTTTAATATTCATGAAATTATTTTTCGGCTTCATCTGGAAAAGCAGAGTTATGATAAGGCAGTGGATGATATAAAAAACGTATTTAATCTAATGCGGATACAGTTTCAGAAAGTTCAGGAAGCCATGAGGCAGATCCGAAGAAATGCGTTAAATTATTCTGTAAAAGATTATGAAGAAATTTTATTAGGAAATTTAAATACGATTACAGATACAAAAAAGAAGTTTCAAAGTTATAGAGAGATGATTCAGATGCGTGTGAAAGATTTAGAGGAGGAAAATATTAATATACGCAAGTTAGATAAAAAAGAGAAGCAGGATTTAAATAATCTTAAGATTATTGAGAAATATCTGACAAGAGTTCTTGACGAGCATCAAAAGATTTTAAATAGTCATTTTGATTTGAAAATATTGTATACAGAGGAACTGGAACGCTTATCACAAGCAAGATTAATACAACGTTTTTCGATACGAAAAGATTTTTATGATAAGGTATTGCAAAAACCAGCTTCATTAGAAAATATGGATATGTTTTTCCGACCCCTTTTCAATAAAAAACCAGAGAAAATTTATAATTTGAACAAAGCATTTTCTTATGAGAAATCTGTCGGTATATCAGAGGATAAAGATATAGAGGAGGAACTGGATTTTGATGAGGAAGCTTTTCAAAAAGAAAAAGAAGAAAAACTGCGAAAGAAGTTGTTAGTCTATGAGAAAAGTCTTCGATATCTGCTTGAAAGAGCATCGGTTACAGGGAAGATTTCTCTAGGAGAGTTAAAAGAAAGGATAGAAGCTTACCCGGAAGAAAAAGAGATTTTTATACCGAATGTAGATGTGTTTAAAGAAATTATGGTGGAACTGATCCGCAACCGTATTATTGATATTGCTGCATTGAAAAAAGAAAAAAGTGAATATATTCAGGAACAGCCGGGAGGATTTCAGCTTAATGAAATGCTTTTAAAATTGGTAGAAGAGATTCCTGAAAATAGTAAGATAAGATTGATTAAAGCAGAGCGGTTAGAAGAGGAAGAGGCGATTGTTTTTTTAGGGATAAGAGATGAGAAGAACCAATACAGATCCATACGATGTTCAAATGTTTTGATATATATAGAGTGTTGATCTGTACGGGATAACAGCGCAAAATAGGAGTAGGAACAATGGCATACACAATAGAAGATATTAAAAAGAGTCAAGAAATATTTTATTATCTTTTAGAGCATCATGAGCTTCGGGAAGAAGAGGAGCAGATATTATATAAGGCATACACAGAGGAAGAAAATGTCCAGAATATTGTAAAGTCACAGGGAGAAACCGCTTCTTGTGATATTGAGCGGTATGGAAACATTATTTACCTGATTCCAAGGGAAAATAATAATTTTCTTGGATATTCCAAAGCGGAATTAAAAAAAGAATTATGTAAATCGGCAGGAACAAACAAAGATTATTATTTATCACAGTTTACAATCCTGACTTTGTTATCGGAATTTTTTGATGGGGAGGGAGACAGCAGCAGAGCAAGAGAATATATTCGTTCTGGTGAGCTGATGAATATTTTATCAGAACGTTTAAGAGAAGGCGCTGCTTACGAAGAGGAACATAAAGAAGATAATGATGAAGAAATCGATACGGCAGGAATTTCCTTTTTGGATCTGTGGCATGCATATGAAGCATTGAAATCAGATGATCGGGGATCTCATGCTAAGACAACAAAAGAAGGGTTTATTTATAATATACTTCTTTTTTTACAGAAGCAGGGTTTGATCGAATATGTGGAAAGGGATGAGATGATAAAGACAACAAGAAAACTGGATAGTTTTATGGATTGGAATCTTTTGAATCAGAATAATTATCGTAGAGTGAAAAATGTACTGGGGGTAATTGAAAATGAGCAAAATTAATGCAGTTCGGTTTATTAACCTCAATTATAATAATAATGCTATAAAAATTAATGATGAATGTATGCAATTTAATGGAAAGAGTACGCTTCTTTCATTAAGAAATGGTGGCGGTAAAACGGTTCTTGTTCAGATGATGACAGCACCATTTGTTCACAGAGGAAAGCAAAAAACGAAGGATAGACCTTTTGAGAGTTATTTTACGACAGCAAAGCCTTCTTTTATTCTTGTTGAGTGGCTGCTTGACGGAGGAGCCGGCTATGTTCTTACAGGGCTGATGATTCGAAAAAATCAGGAGATAAGCGAAGAAAAGACAGATGCACTTGAAATAACGGCTATAATCAGTGAATACAAAGAGCCTTGTATGTATGACATTTATCATTTGCCGGTGGTAGAGAAGAATGAAAACACAATGAAATTAAAAAGTTATCATTCCTGTAAAAAACTTTTTGAAGAGTATAAAAGAGATAGGAAAAATGCATTTTTTTGTTACGATATGAGTAGTCCGGCACAGTCGAGACAATACTTTTACAAGCTGCAGGAGTACCAGATTAATTATAAAGAATGGGAAACGATCATAAGAAAAGTAAATGTAAAAGAGTCAGGGTTATCAGAATTATTCAGTGATTGCCGGACGGAAAAAGAACTGGTAGAAAAATGGTTTTTAGAGGCCGTTGAAAGTAAGCTGAATAAGGATGAAAATCAGATTAAAAAATTTCAGGAAATTCTTCAGAAATATGCCGGAAAATATAAAAATATTAAGGAGCAGTTAAAAAGACGGGATACGATTCAAAAATTTAAAGAAGAAGCAGTGGAAATTCAGGCAGGAGCAGAAGATTTTCTTTCCAGGGAACAGGAAAGGGAAGAGCAGGAGAAATTAATTGCTGCTTTTATAGAAGAATTAAATATACTATGTGAGAAAGCGGAAACGGAACAAAAAGCTCTGATACAGGAAAAAGAAAAACAGGAACAGGAGCTTGAACTTATAAAATACGAAGAATTATCCTGCGAATACCATGAGAAAAACAGAGAAAAAAGTAATCATGTAAGTAATCGTGAAATGATAGATTTAGAGCAGGAAAGTCTGTGTAGAAAACGTGAAAAAATACAGAAAAAAGTAAATATATTCTGTTGTGCGAAGCAGCAGGAAATGGTGGATGAAGACAGGCAGGAGTGGGAAATAAGAAAAGAAAAAGCTGCCATTGTCAGGGAACGAGAAGAAGATTTAGAGCCGGAAAGAAACAGAATTGGTGGATTACTATGCGATTATTATAGAAAACAGATAGAAGATAATAAAGAGCGGCAAATCAAGATAAGTAATCAAAAGATTCAGATTCAGGATGATGTGGCGCAGGAGAAAGATCGTTTAGAAAACTATCGGGAAGAAATAAAAAAGATTATAGAACAAAAAGGTGGCCTGCGAAGCCTGGTTAGAAATTATGACAATACGGAAATAAAGTACAATACACGTTACAAAGAAAATCTTTCAAGAAATATACTCGGAATTTATGAGCCGGGAATGCTTGAAATAAAACAGGAGACTTATGAACAGGAAGTAAAAAAATCACTTCAGGAAAATAAGAAAAAGAAAGAAAAATTACAAAATACAAATGAAGAGATTTATAAAAAAGAAAGGATGTTAGAGGAAAAAAAGGAACAGTATATTCAAAAAAACGTAGAAATAGAACAAACAATAGAAGAAAAGAACAGTTATGAACAGGAAATAGAAGAAAGAAAAGATATTCTGAAGTATCTGGAGCTGCCGCAGGAAAAACTATTTGCCAGAGAAGAAATTCTTCATAAAGCCTGGGGGAAAATAGAAGAGTTAGAGGACAGGAAAAGAAAATTAGAAAAAAAAGAAGATATTATTCGAAAGGAACATAAATTATTAGCCAGTGGACGTGTAATGGAACTTCCGGAAAATCTCAGAGAAGAATTTGAGAAGTTCGATATCCCGGTCATTTATGGAATGGAATGGCTGAAAAAGAATGGATTTGGTGAAGAAAAAAACAAAAGAATCGTCAGTAAAAATCCTTTTTTACCTTATTCACTCATATTAACACAACAAGAGTTAAAAAAGCTTTCAGAGAAAAAGGGTGAAACATATACCTCATTTCCGATACCAATCATAGAAAGAGAACATCTTGAATCTATAGAGTTAGATTTAACAAAATCTTTTGTAAAAATGAATGATATCCATTTTTATATTTTGTTTAATGAGAATCTTCTTGATGAACAAAAAATGCAGGAGATGATAGCACAGAAACAAAAAGAAGCAGAAGCAGTTAAAGAAAGTATACAAATCTGCAAACAGGAATATGAAGATTATTTTCATCGTTTTGAACAGATAAAAGGTCAGAAAATAACTGAAAAGTTATGGGAAGATATTCAGAAAAAACTGCAAAAGCTTGAAAAAGAAAAAAAGGAAAGCTATCAGGAGGTACAGCAGGAAAGAGAAAATCTTCAATCATTAAAGGAAAGTTTTGAAAAGCTGCAAAAATCGATTCAGGAAGCAGAGCGAATAATCGAACTTCAAAAAGAACGGACAAAAGAATTTGAAGAATTGAGAAAAGAATACTCTGCATACGAAAAAAATAATAAAAAACTTCAGGAATGTGAGAAAGAGGAAAAACGTTTAGAGAACCGGCAGAATCTTACGGAGGAAAAAATAAATATCCTTGAAGAAAAATATAGAGAATTTGGCACACAGGAAAACATTTTATTTAGGGAAAACGAAACACTTCAAAACACATATCAGAAATTTGCCGGATATCAGAAAGCAGGAAAAAATACAGAGACAAATTCCTTTTTGGATGAGGAAGAACTGTTTAAATTAGAAGCCAGATATGAGGCAATTACAGCGGAAATCTCACAGGAATTAAAAGATTTAGAAGCAGAGGAAGAGAAAGCACTGGCACGTTATCATAAATCCGCAGAAGAATTAGAGGAACTAAGCCAGAAATATAATTTGAAAAAGTCTGCATGGGAAAATGTTCTTTATGATAAAAAAGAAAAACTGCATCAGGAAGTAGAATTAGAAGACTGCAGCAGAAAAATAGAAATAAAAAAAGCACTGCTAACGGAAGAAGATAAAAAGATAGGAATATTGGACAGCCGTTTAGAAGATCTTTCAAAGCGGATTATATCAGAATGTGCAAAGAAAGGACCTTTAGCAGAAGAAAAAATTCGTCAGATTGATTTAAAAAGTGCGCAGAATCAGGCAATATATCAAATCAAAGAATTAGAGAAGAAAAAAGATATCCAAGATAAAAAAATGCAGAGCTACCAGGAAAATCTTACCGCACTTTCTGAATATAATAACTTCTTAGCAGGAAAAGAAATTCATTTTGAACAGGACTTTGAAAAAATGAATGCAAAAGAATTACGAGATTTTAAAGGAATCTTAATCAGAGATTATAACGATATAAATCGATATGTTCAAAAATGCAGAGAAAATCTGGCACAGATATTAAACAAAGCTGCAAGGCAGGAAGCTTTTCAAGATGCAAGCTATAAAACACCATTAGAAAATATGCTGAAAATCTGTGATGATGCAGATAAAGTTTTACAACAGCTCAATGTTACGATAGCATCCTACGACTCTTTAATGAAACAACTGGAAGTAGATATTTCGATGGTTGAATCAGAAAAGAAAAATGTCACAGAACTTTTGCAGGATTATATTCAAAATATCCATAAAAATCTTGCGCGGATAGGCAGTAACTCTACAATAAAAATCAGAGAAAAATCCTTGAAAATGTTAAAAATAACCTTGCCTGTCTGGGAAGATAACGAAAAATTATATAATCTTCGTCTCAGTGATTTTGTGGATGAAATCACTGAAGAAGGAATACACTTATTTGAAAACAATGAAAATGCGCAGGAATATATTGGAAGAAAAGTTACGAGTAAAAACTTATATGATACTGTAGTAGGGATTGGAAATGTACAGATTCAGCTTTATAAAATTGAAGAACAGAGAGAACGACAGATAAGCTGGAATCAGGTAGCAAGAAATTCAGGAGGAGAAGGATTCCTGTCGGCATTTGTTATTCTCTCAAGTCTGTTGGATTATATGAGGAAAGATGATTCTGATATATTCATGGATATGCATGAAGGAAAAGTACTCTTGATGGATAATCCATTCGCACAGACCAATGCAGAACATCTTTTAAAACCATTAATGAATCTTGCCGAAAAAACGAATACACAATTAATTTGTCTCACCGGACTGAGCGGAGAATCTATTTATAATCGATTTGATAATATTTATGTATTGAATCTTATAGAAGCGCATCTGCGGAATGGAATACAATATCTCCGTTCCGAGCATAAAAAAGGAGAAGAAAAAGAAGTAGAAACAATATTACCAACACATATAGAAATAGAACAGATGCTTTTTTAAATACTAATTTGTAGATTTCGTGTAGACGAAAAAAGAAATAATACCATATCCCATCTGCTCTGTAGTCGCTGTGTTTAAAATGCTCGTCCGCATCTTAAACACGCTCCGAAGCCGCATCTGGGATATGGTATTATTTCTTTTTTCTGACTATATAAAACTCACAGTTGGTGAGAATTGGTATTTTTGTTTAAGGAAAACATGGGGTTTCTCCAAAAGTCTATGGATTTCGTTAGAATGAATATCTCCAGAAGAGGATACTTTCTTACTCGATTGTATAAAAATTATATCAGATGTGAGATGACACCCACCTCTGTCTCCTACCTTCTGGAGAATTTTTTCTCTGGTTAACTCTCATAATCTTCTGGGCAATCCCCTTCTCTTTCCAACAGAAATAATTAATTTGCTATTTGTTATCAAAACCAGACAGCCGCTGAAACAAAATTTTATGCTGAATTGTAGGAAAGCTATGGTAAAGAAAAAAGAATTGTTATAAGTGGTGTGCATCCCGTCAAGTAGACAATTAAAAAAATATAAAATTTTTGTGTTGCCCGGTTGGATATCGGGCAACATTTTTATGCCGCCAATCGTTGCTTTTCATGAAATTCCATTGGTGTTAATACTCCAAGTCCTCTCTGTGGTCGGTCGTTTGTATAGTAATCTATATATTCTGTGATTGCCTTCACTAATTCTTCTCTGCTCTCAAATTTCTTTCCATAATACATTTCCCGTTTCAAGATTCCCCAAAAGCCTTCCATTACTCCATTATCTGTACAGTGTGCTACCCTCGACATACTCTGTATCATTCCTGCTTCTTCCAATTTCTGATGGAATCTTCGGGAGGTATACTGATATCCTCTGTCACTGTGAAAAATAGGATGGGCTTCTGGATTTGCCTTTACTGCTTTATCAAAAGTTTCAAATACCAGCGCATTATTATTACTATCCCCAATAACATATGCAACGGGCCGTCTATCACATAAGTCTAATATAGCGCTTAAATATATTTTATGAACACTGTCTAAGGTGTTTCCATATTTGAATTCCGTTACATCAGTAACCCATTTCTCATTAAGGTGTTCTGCCTTAAATTCTCTATTAAGAATGTTTTCTGCAATAAATGCTGGGTTGTTTGATGCTCTGGTACAGCCATTATACCGGCTCTTTAAGTTGGACCGGATCTGTTTTTTTCTGCAAATACGGAGGATTCTCTTATCATTTACCCGAATGTCTTCATCGTGGCGCAGCTTGTCATTTAACCTTCTATATCCCATATCTGGATGTTTTTCATGTAATTGTTCCAGTTTCTCTGCCAATTCCTCGTTAAATCTCTCGTTCGGTGTCTCTACGTGATGGAGCCATTTGTAGTAGGATGATCTGGCGATTCCACCTATTTCACATAATAACAGGATTGGATAGTTATATTTTTCGTGTTCTTCCTTGATTGCCCGATAGATATGTTCCTGGCGTATCAGGCTCAGCCTCCCCTCCTCTCTATCTCTTCTAATTTTTTTAAGAAAGATATCTCTATTTCTGCCCGTCTTTTTTCCGCACGCAGAAGTCTTACTTCTGCACGCAGTTTTTCTACTTCCGTCATTTCCTCTGGGGATTTTCTCTTTCCCCGCTTATCTTGCAGCCCATCCACCCCGTTTTCTTCATATCTTATAGTATAACTTCTGGCCTGATGATAAGAAATGTGAAATTTTTTTGCTGTTTCCGAATAGTTATGAGAATGTTTTATGCAATATTGAACGATCTCGACACGTTCTTCAAATGTAGTTTTTCTGCCTTTAGTCATGATTGGTCTACCTCCTGTTTCCTTATCATGACTATTATACTTCATAATCCATCTTCTGAGTATCTGTGCATCTGAAATTTTGTGTTTGGCACAGATATCCCGGAGAGAACCTTTTCCAGAAAGATAATCGAAAACAGCTGCTTCTTTTTGAGCAGGAGTTCGATAGGTATGACCTTTTCGAAAAAAAGCTTCCGGTCCAATTGATTGATAATTTCTAAGCCATTTATCAACGGTCGTATAATAAACTCCTATTTTTGATGCAACAGAACTGATGGATTCTTTTTTCTGAAGAATTTTTTCCATCCATTGTATTTTTTCTTCTGGAGAAATCTTATCCATAAAAAATGCCCCCTTTCAGATAAACAGTTTTATTTTTTTCAACTGTCTACCTAAAAGGAAGCATACCATAAGTATTGCATTTTGTGACTTTGCGCTATGGCATTCTGACCATAGGAACTAGGGACTCGTTTTTCCCAAGTTCCTGTTTTTCTGGGCAGAATGGAATGCTTAGCGCAACGGAACAAAATCAAACTTATAACAATTCTTTTTTTCTTTAGAAGACGAACTACAATTCAGCTCAATATCTTCTACTAAAGCGGCGTCTGTGTCCCCAGCAAATTCGTATTTCCAATTTATCTTGACAAATCTATGGATATGAATTATAGTGGTACTGAATGATACTACTTATTGATAAATTGTTGTTATTTACAGTCAAAGACAGAATGTGAGGACCTTATGGATAACGTAGAATTACTCATGAGTTTTGGCCTTACGAGACAGGAAGCTAGAGTATATATTCTTCTTTTAGGGGAAGGTGCACTTAGTGGCTATGAGGCAGCGAAGCGGCTTGGTATTTCCCGTTCGAATGCATATGCGGCACTGGCAGGTTTAGTAGATAAGGGAGCAGCTTATGTGGCAGAAGAACAGGCGGTGCAGTATCATGCGGTTTCTATTAAGGAGTTCTGTTCAAACAAGCTTCATTATATGGAAGAACTGTCAGAAACACTGGAACGCCAGATTCCGAAGCAGAAGCAGGAAGATGCGAAGTATCTTACGATACGGGGAAGAAGGCATATAGAGGATAAGTTTCGAAATATGCTTAAGGAAGTGAAAGAACGAGTATATCTCTCGGTATCTGCTTCTGTAGCAGATTTGTTTAGAGAAGAATTAGCAGAATTGACGGCACAGAATAAAAAGGTAGTTCTTTTAACTGATGAACAGTATATATTGGATGGAGCGATTATTTATTACGCAGGAAAGAGAAGTTTTGCATCTGGGCATACAGGATGTGAGGAGACTGTGGATGGGCAGATTCGTCTTATTACAGATTCAAGTTATGCACTTACCGGAGAACTCCAGGATGAAGAGACTTCTGCCTGCCTTTATTCTGCGAATCCTAATCTGGTAAAGCTGTTAAAGGATGCACTGGCGAATGAGATTAAACTCATTGAGATAGAAGGAAAAAGTAAAGATATAGATAAGGAAGGATAATAGAGATGGAAAAGAAACCATTTGTTACAAAGGAACAGTTAGAGAAAATCGTAGAGAAATATCCTACACCATTTCATTTATACGATGAAAAGGGGATTAGACAGACAGCACGCGATTTATATAAGGCATTTTCATGGAATGAAGGATTTAAAGAGTATTTTGCAGTGAAAGCAACACCTACTCCTGCAATTCTTAAGATTTTAAAGGAAGAAGGATGTGGAACAGACTGTTCTTCTTTAACAGAGTTAATGATGAGCGACCGTTGTGGATTTGCTGATGGTAATTCCATTATGTTCTCATCTAATGAAACACCGGCAGAAGAATTTATCCTTGCAAAGAAGTTAGGAGCAATTATTAACTTAGATGATATTACACATATTGATTTCTTAAAGGATGCCTGTGGTATTCCGGAAAGAATCTGCTGCCGTTACAATCCAGGCGGATATTTCTCTCTTGGAACAGACATCATGGATAACCCAGGAGATGCCAAGTATGGAATGACAAAGCCACAGATTTTTGAGGCATTTAAGCGTCTTAAGAGAGAGGGTGTAAAGGAATTTGGTATCCATTCTTTCTTAGCAAGTAACACAGTATCTAATGAATACTATCCTGCATTAGCAGCGATTTTATTTAATCTTGCAGTAGAGTTAAAAGAGAATCTTGGTGTTCATATCGGATTTATCAACTTATCAGGCGGGGTAGGAATCCCTTACACACCGGATAAAGAGCCAAACGATATTTTTGCGATCGGTGAAGGGGTTCGTAAAGCTTACGAAGAGATATTAGTTCCTGCAGGAATGGGAGATGTAAAGATCTTTACAGAACTTGGACGTTTCATGCTTGCGCCACACGGACATCTTGTAGTAAAAGCAATTCATGAGAAACATACTTATAAAGAATACATCGGTGTAGATGCCTGCGCAGCGAACCTTATGCGTCCTGCTATGTACGGTGCTTATCATCACATCACAGTTATGGGTAAGGAGAATGAACCATGTGACCATACTTATGATGTTGTTGGTTCCCTTTGTGAGAACAATGATAAATTCGCAATTGACAGAAAGCTTCCGAAGATTGATATGGGAGACTTACTCGTACTTCATGATACGGGAGCACATGGATTTGCGATGGGATATAATTATAATGGACGTTTAAAGAGTGCGGAGATTCTTTTACAGGAAGATGGAAGCACAAGAATGATCCGTCGTGCGGAGACACCGGAAGATTACTTCGCAACAATTGAGGGATTTGATTTTTAAATTCTAGTTTGCTCAGGCAAACGAGACGCCCACTGAAAGGGTTGATTAAGACAGACGAACCGTGAAAAATTCCAATATAGAAAATGGACTATCGGAGCAGCAAAAATGCTCCGCTGCATTTTTGCTGCTCCGATAGTCCATTTTCTATATTGGAATTTTTCACGGTTCTGTTTTCTTGGAAGACCTTTCAGTGGGCTGTTTTTTGGCTGGAGAAAGCTAGAATTTTCTCAGTTTGTGTGAATCTCCAAACTGGTGTAAAATAGAATTACCCAGTTTGGAGATTTATTTTATCTCAGTCGAGAAGACTCCCACCTCTTTCAGGTGGTGAGAAACAGAACGATTTGTAGGAAGCTTATAAAGAGTACAGGAAAGGATATATGATTGATGAGTGAAAAGTTACTGACTGCCAAAGAAGCGGCTGAAATATTAAAGGTAAGAAAGAATACAGTGTATGATATGATTAAGCGTGGAGATTTGAAAGCTTCAAAGCTTGGAAAACAGCTGAGAATTCGTCAGGGAGATCTGGAATTTTATATTCAGTATGGAAGTCAGGCAAAGGTTTATCAAGAGGGAAATTCAGAGCAGAAAAATAATATCGAAAAAGTTGAATTTGAAAGGAATGCGCAGAATAGAACAGAGAAAAATGTAATGGCAAATCCGGGTTCTGGTCAGACTGGCATGTGTGATCAGATTATTATCTGTGGGCAGGATATGGTTCTTGATTTATTAGCGAATCGTTTAAACCAGTGTATTGGGGAGAATGTATTTCGTTCTTATAAAGGAAGTTATAATGCATTATACGCAATGTACCAGGGAGAGGTGAATGTTGCAACAGCGCATTTATGGCATGGAAAAACGAACAGTTACAATATTCCGTACATCAGCAGTATGCTACCGGGAACCGACATTGTTGTTTTACATCTTTTAAAAAGAAAGCAGGGTTTTTATGTGCAGAAAGGAAATCCTAAAAACATCCAGTCTTTTGAGGATTTAAAAAGATCAGATATCACAATCGTGAATCGGGAACCGGGAAGTGGTGTAAGAGTTCTTATTGATGAAAAGCTGCGACAGGCAGGAATTCCTACACAGGAAGTAAATGGATATCAGGATATAGTGAGTTCTCATCTAGAAGCGGCTGCGGCAGTAAACAGAGGTGATGTGGATGTGGCGGTAGGAAGCGAGAAGCATAGTCTGTCTGTACCGGGGATAGATTTTCTTTTTATACAGGAAGAAAGTTATGATATGGTTATCCGTAAAGAAGATTTCACCAAAAAACCTTACCAGAAAATGATAGAAATCATTCGTTCTCCTGAATATCAAAAAGAAGTAGCCGGACTTGGTGGGTATAATGTAGAAAATATGGGAAAAATTATTTATTCTGATTTAATTCAGTGACCAATGATAGACTCTCTTCGCTGGCGTCAGCTTTCGGGGCATTCTTGAATTAGTAAATTAAAAATTATTAGCAATACTAAAAAATTGTTAGATTCATGTTGCATATTTATTGACAAAATATGGCACATGAAATATAATGCAAAAGAACAATACAAAACGTTACAAAACATTATAAAACGAGGAGAGAGTTATGAGAAACATGAAGTTCGTGAAGAGAATTGGTGCTGTAGCTTTGGCAGTATGTATGGTTTTATCCTGTGCAGGATGTGGAGGCGCATCGAATAAGGGAGCATCAGAAGGAACAACAGAAGTTACAACCGAAGGAGGAAAGAGCAAGATTCTTGTGGCAGCAGCGGCAAGTCTTCAGGCTACATTTGATAATGAACTGATTCCGTTGTTCGAGAAAGAGAATCCAGAAATAACGGTAGAAGGAACTTATGCAAGTTCTGGAGATTTACAGCAGCAGATTGAATCTGGGTTAGATGCCGATGTATTCTTTTCCGCAGCAACATCTAATATGGATACATTGACAGAGGAGAAACTTATCGATAAAGATACGGTAGTTGATCTGTTAAAGAATGATGTTGTGCTGATTACACCGAAAGAGTCTAAGCTGGGAATCAAGAGTTTTAAGGATATTACAAAGGCAGACACGATTGCAATTGGTGATCCGGAGAGTGTACCAGCAGGTAAATACGCAAAAGAAATTCTTACCAATCTTGGTGTTTATAATGAAGTAGAGAAGAAGGCAAGTCTTGGAGCTAGTGTAACAGAAGTGTTAAGCTGGGTAGCAGAAGGCAGTGCAGATGCAGGTATTGTATATGCAACAGATGCACAGACCGAGAATACCAATGGCGATGATAAAGAGGTAGAAGTAGTAGCAACGGCAGAAGACTCTATGATGCAGACACCGGTAGTTTATCCAGTAGGTGTCGTATCTGCTTCTGCCCATAAAGACGAAGCGAAAGCTTTTGAAGATTTCCTTCAGACAGATGAAGCGAAAGCTATTTTAGAAAAAGCAGGATTCACAATAAATAAGTAACACGTAATAAGTAATATATCATAAGTAATAAAAAGACAGGCTGGTATATATGACAATAGATTTATCACCAATTATTATATCTTTAAGGACAGCTACACTCAGTATTATTGTTACATTTTTTCTGGGAGTAGCTGCAGCCCAGCTTGTTTTCCGTCTGAAGAGTAAGACGATGAAAACAATATTAGATGGGCTATTTACCCTGCCGCTCGTGTTTCCGCCAACAGTGGCAGGATTTTTTTTACTATATATTTTCGGGATGCGAAGACCAATCGGTAAGTTTTTTATTGAATATTTTGCTGTCAAGGTTGCCTTTTCATGGGGAGCAACTGTTTTAGCTGCAGTTGTTATCTCGTTTCCGCTAATGTACCGGGCAGCAAGAGGGGCTTTTGAACAGGTAGATCCAGATGTACTTTCTGCAGGAAGGACAATTGGAATGAGTGAATGGAAGATCTTCTGGAAAGTACAGCTTCCGATTGCCTGGCCAGGAGTTATCTCCGGGGCGGTACTCGCCTTTGCCAGAGGATTAGGAGAGTTTGGGGCAACAGCAATGATTGCCGGTAATATCAAGGGAAAGACAAGAACACTGCCACTTGCGGTATATTCCGCTGTCGCATCAGGTAACATGAAGGAAGCAGGGGAGTATGTAGCGGTTCTTGTATGTATTTCCTTTATTGTAGTCATATGTATGAATTATTTTTCTATGGAGAAGAAAGGCTAGAACTATGGCATTATCTGTTCACATAAAAAAGAAGTTAAAAGATTTTGAATTAGCGGTTGACTTTGATATGGAGGAAGGAATTGTTGGATTTCTTGGTTCTTCCGGGTGTGGGAAGAGTATGACTTTAAAATGTATTGCCGGAATAGAAACACCCGATGAAGGAAGTATTGTCCTTGATGGTGAAGTGTTATTTGATAAGAAAGCAGGGATTGATCTTTCACCACAAAAACGTAAAGTCGGATATCTATTTCAAAATTATGCACTATTTCCGCATATGACAGTACGACAGAATATTGAAGCAGGACTGGAAGCATCGGGAAAGTCAAAACAGGAAAAAAAAGATATCGTAGAACGCCTTCTGGAACAGTTTCATATAAAAGAATTAGAAAATTCGTATCCGGTTCGTATTTCAGGAGGGCAGCAACAGAGGGCGGCACTGGCTCGTATGATGGCAGCAGAGCCAAAGTTTCTGTTATTAGACGAACCCTTTTCAGCATTAGATACCTATTTGAAAGAAAAATTGATGCAGGAAATGATGACCTATCTTAGTCAGTTTAAAAAAGGGGTTATCATGGTATCCCACAGTAGAGATGAAGTATATCAGATGTGTACTGACACAGCAATCATGCATCAGGGAATCTTAGAAACTGTCGGAAAAACAAAAGAGATTTTCGATAATCCGGGAACCGTCAATGCGGCAAGGCTCACAGGCTGTAAAAATATTTCTAAAGCAGACAAACTCAGTGAATCGGAAATTTATGCTTCGGAGTGGGATATAAAACTCACATTTCCAGAATACATAAAAATTCCGTCTAATCTTACCCATGTAGGAATCCGCGCACACGAAATCCGTCCAGTAAAGTTTTCAGACATAGATAATAATACATCTATAAAGTTGAATATGGTAGATTGCCAGTTGAAACGCATATCCGAAGCACCATTTGAGATGTATCTTATCTTAGAAAATAAAAGCGGAAAAAGTACGAGTCCGCTATGGTGGAAAGTCACTAAAAAAGAATGGAAAGAAATTGGAGAAACAGTACCAGAGACAGTAGAATTGCCTGTAGAAAAGGTTATACTATTACAACACTAAGGTGATTCGAAAAAATAATTCCAGCCAGAACACCACAGAGAAAATCATCGCCACCTAGTGTTAATCCAAGTCCAATTAGGTGGCAGAAGGACTGTGTAGATTCTTCCCAGTTTGAAATAGACAGAGCATGGGAAGCATTCTCAAGCTATTTCCTGGCTGCAGAAAGAAAAATAAAACTGTAGATTTAGATAGTCAGAAAAAAAGAAATAATATCCTATCCCAGATGCGGCTTCGGAGCGCGTTTAAGATGCGGACGATCATTTTAAACACAGCGACTACAGAGCAGATGGGATAGGATATTATTTCTTTTTTTTGTCTATACGAAATCTATGAATTAGTAGTTATTCCGCAATCTCTACGTTAATATTATGTCTCTTTAAGTTCTCTAATGCATCTTCTGGAATATCAGCATCGGTACAAACAGTATCAATCTCAGAGAAGGTTGTCTGAATTACAACACCCTTCTGGCTGAATTTACTGGAGTCTGCAAGAATGATCATACGATTGGCAGAGCCTTCCATATATTTCATTGTTTCTACACGCATCAGGTCATCGCAGGTAAAACCGGCATCCGGAATGAATCCGTCTGTACCTACAAAGAATTTATCTACATAGAATTCTTTTGCACATTTGCGGACAAGTGGTCCTACCATTCCCTGATATTCTTTTTGGTATTCACCACCAAGAAGAATGACTTTACGAATAGGAAGATCACGAATGCGGATAGCTATGTATGCCGAATTTGTTATAATGGTAATATCCTTTTTTAATTTTGCAAGCTGTTCTGCAAGTAAAGTACAAGTAGAACCAGATTCTAGCATGACAGTTTCGCCGTTGGAAACCATCTCAGCAGCCTTTGTGGCAATCTCGATCTTTTTGTCATAATTTATAGTTAAACGAGTATTAATATCATTGGCATTCTTAATTAAAGCGTAGCCATGTTCTCTTGATAAAAGTCCCTCTTCTTCAAGATGGTCAAGGTCTTTACGGATGGTTACCTGAGACACATCTAAAAGTTCAGCTAAACGACTCACTTCGATTTTTTGATAAAGATTTACCAATTTAATGAGTTTGGACTGACGTTCTGTCATTTGAAACACCTCTTTCTTTCTAAAAAAAGTATAACATACTACTTGGCAAAAATTCAAGGAAGAAATAGGAAAAAGAGAAAGAAAATATAGAGAAATTGTTATAAAAATATCGTTCTTGTTGTGGCTTTTCATAAATGCAGGAATGGCGAGAGGATGAAAAGGATTCTGTCTGATTCCAAGAGTATTATTTAACAGGGTATTATAAAACCCATTATAATAATGAAGAAACTCATTCAACTGGCACTGGTAGAATCGTGTATCAAGTATCGTGGGTGCTTGATTTGAAAGTATGGATTGTGAAGCTGTAATATGATAAAATATCGTGTGGAAATCTTCTTATGTATAATTTGACAGGGATTATTTTTTGATAGTATTATTATAATAAGGCATAGATTGCAATTATTGAGAAAGGGATAAGTATTATGGAATTAATTAAAGCACTGCCGGAGATTTTTGAAGATTTTGCGGAACAGAGAAAGAATTCTTTTTTAACGATGAAGGAGCTTAAGGATAAAAATGTTCCGGTTATAGGAGCATATTGTACATATTTCCCGCAGGAGATTGCGATGGCTATGGGAGCGGTTACAGTAGGACTTTGTTCTACATCTGATGAGACGATTCCAGTGGCGGAGAGAGATTTACCAAGAAATTTATGTCCTATGGTAAAGGCAAGTTATGGCTTTGCGGTATCAGATAAGTGTCCCTTCTTTTATTTTTCAGATGTGGTAGTTGGAGAGACGACCTGTGATGGAAAGAAAAAGATGTATGAACTGATGGGAGAGTTTAAAAATGTTTACGTTATGGAACTTCCAAACAGTCAGAGTGAAACGGCATTAAAGCTTTGGAAAGAAGAGATTCTTAAGTTCAAATCTTATCTGGAGCAGACTTTCAAAGTGGTGATTACAGAGGAGAACGTTCGTAAGGCAGTTCATATGATGAATGAAAATAGAATTGCGCTTAAAAATCTTTATGAAGTTATGAAAAATGACCCGGCACCGATGAATGGACAGGAATTGTTTAATGTATTATATGGAAGTCAGTTCCGTTTTGATAAAGAAAAGGTTCCAGAAGAAATCAATGCGCTTCGTGAAAAGATTATGAAAGAGTATGAAGAGAACGAAAAAATGCCGAAAAAGAAGAGGATTCTTTTAACCGGATGCCCAAGCAGCGGAGCACCTATGAAAGTTGTTAAAGCGCTTGAGGAGAATGGTGCGATTGTTGTTGCTTATGAAAATTGTGGCGGTACAAAGTCGGTTGACCGTTTAATAGATGAATCAGCAGAGGATATTTATGAGGCGATTGCGGAAAGATATCTTCAGATTGGCTGTTCTGTTATGACACCGAATAAGAATCGTTATGAATTGATCGGAAGATTAATAGAAGAATATCAGATTGATGGTGTTGTGGAAATGACATTGCAGGCATGCCACACATATAATGTGGAGGCAAAGAGTATTGAAAAGTTTGTAAAAGGAAAGGGCGTTCCGTATATTCATGTGGAGACCGATTATTCACAGGAGGATATTGGACAGCTCAATACGAGAATGACAGCATTTGTCGAAATGTTGTAAGAGGAGGAAGAGACACCTATGGCATTTACACATTTACATGTGCATACGGAATACAGTCTGTTGGATGGATCTAGTAAGATTAAAGAGCTTTTGCCAAGAGCAAAAGAACTTGGAATGGATAGCATCGCTATTACAGATCATGGAGTCATGTATGGTGTGATTGATTTTTATAAAAAAGCAAAAGAAGTAGGGATAAAACCGATACTTGGATGTGAGATTTATGTGGCACCGGGTTCGAGATTTGATAGAGAACAGGCAAGAGGAGAGGACAGATATTATCATCTTGTTTTGCTTGCAGAGAATAATCAGGGCTATAAGAATCTGATGAAGATCGTAACCAGAGGATTTACTGAGGGATATTATTATAAACCGAGGGTAGACTATGAAGTGCTGGAGAAATATCATGAAGGTATTATTGCATTGAGTGCCTGCCTTGCAGGAGAGATTCCGAGTAGGATTTTAAAAGAGGATTTTGATGGGGCAAGAGCCGCTGCCAGAAAAATGCGTGATATTTTTGGAGAGAATAATTTTTTCCTTGAGCTGCAAGATCATGGTATTCGTGAACAGACGCAGGTAAATACCAGTCTTATACGGCTTTCAAAAGAACTGGGGATTCCGATGGTTGTCACAAATGATGTGCATTATATCAGAGAAGAGGATGCGATTCCACATGATCTGCTTCTTTGTATACAGACCGGAAAAAAGGTTTCGGACAAAGACCGAATGCGTTACGAAGGTGGGCAATATTATCTGAAATCCGAAGAAGAAATGCAGAAAGTGTTTCCGTATGCCAGGGAAGCGATGGATAATACTCATAAGATTGCCGAGCGATGTAATGTGGAAATTGTTTTTGGCGAACAAAAGGTACCAAAGTTTGATGTTCCGGAAGGATATGATGCATTTTCTTACTTAAAGGAGCTTTGTGAGACAGGACTGGTGAAAAGATATGGGGATCCGCCGCCGAAAGAGTTACAGGAAAGACTTTCCTATGAGCTTAGTACGATCAGAAATATGGGATATGTTGATTATTTTCTAATTGTATGGGATTTTATACGTTTTGCAAAAAGTCAGGGGATTGCTGTTGGACCAGGACGTGGAAGTGCGGCGGGAAGTATTGTTTCTTACTGCCTTGAAATTACGAATATCGATCCAATCAGATATCAGCTTATTTTTGAGCGTTTTTTAAATCCGGAGCGTGTATCTATGCCGGATATTGATATCGATTTTTGCTACGAGAGAAGACAGGAAGTTATTGATTATGTTTATGAAAAATACGGAAAAGATAAAGTAGTACAGATTGTAACTTTTGGTACGATGGCTGCACGTATGGCAGTGCGTGATGTTGGTCGTGTACTGGATATTCCTTATGCACAGGTAGATAATGTTGCTAAGATGATACCGATGGAACTTGGTATTACGATTGAAAAAGCATTGAAATCTAATCCGGAATTAAGGCAGGCATATGAGAGTGATGAGGTAGTAAAAAATCTTGTTGATATGTCAATGCGTTTAGAAGGATTGCCGCGGCATACATCGATTCATGCAGCAGGAGTGGTAATCGGTTCTAAGCCTTTGGATGAATTTGTTCCGTTGTCAAGAGGAGCAGATAATGTCATAACAACACAGTTTACGATGACAACGATTGAGGAGTTAGGTCTTCTGAAAATGGACTTCTTAGGCTTACGTACCTTAACGGTTATTCAGGATGCTGCCCGGATGATCGGACAGAAGCTGGGGCAGGATTTTAGCATTGATACAATTGATTATGATGATGCTAAAGTATATGAGATGATCGGGCAGGGAAAGACGGAGGGTGTGTTCCAGTTAGAAAGTGCAGGAATGAAGTCTTTCATGAAAGAATTAAAACCGACAAATCTGGAAGATGTAATTGCCGGTATTTCTTTGTATCGTCCGGGTCCGATGGATTTTATTCCAAAGTATATCAAGGGAAAGCAGAATCAGGATTCTATTCAATATACCTGTCCGGAATTGGAAGAAATCCTTGCACCGACTTACGGCTGTATCGTTTATCAGGAACAGGTTATGCAGATTGTAATGCGCCTTGCCGGATACACGCTTGGACGAAGCGATCTTGTGCGCCGAGCAATGTCCAAAAAAAAGGGTGAAGTCATGGCAAGGGAACGTCAGAACTTTGTTTACGGTAATGAGGAAGAAGGCGTCGAAGGGTGCATCCGGCGAGGAATTCCGGAAGAAACAGCAAATAAGATTTTTGATGAAATGATTGATTTTGCCAAATATGCATTTAATAAATCACATGCGGCTGCCTATGCAGTTGTTTCTTACCAGACAGCATGGCTGCGCTGTTACTATCCGGTAGAATTTATGGCGGCATTGCTTACTTCTGTTATTACGAACCCAAAGAAAATCACAGAATATATTAATACCTGTCGTGTGATGGGAATTTCCATCCTGCCACCGGACATCAACGAAGGGGAAGCAGGATTTTCTGTTGCCGGCGATTCGATTCGATATGGGCTTGCAGCGATTAAAAGTCTTGGAAAAAGCGTCATCGATGTAATGACGCAGGAAAGAAATGAAAACGGAAAATATAAAGATTTGAAAGATTTTATGGAAAGACTCACTTCCAAAGAAATTAATAAACGTACGATCGAAAATCTTATTAAGTCCGGAGCGTTAGACAGTTTTGGAAAAACAAGAAAGCAGCAGATGCTTGTGTATCCGGTCGTGCTTGAGGAGGTAAATCGGGAACGGAAAGAATCAATCAGTGGACAGATGTCATTATTTGACTTTTTCTCGGAAGAAGAAAAAAAAGAATATGAGATGCAATATCCTGATGTCGGAGAGTATGATGATGCACAAAAACTTGCGCTGGAAAAAGAAGTTCTTGGTATTTATGTAAGTGGGCATCCATTACAGAAATATATGGATTCTCTTGAAAAACAGACAACAGCGAAATCAACAGATTTTGAGCCAGATGAAGAAAGTGGACGTGCAGTCGTGAGGGATGGACAGCATTATGTTGTTGGTGGTCTTATCAGTAACGTCACTGCAAAGCTTACAAAAAATAATCAGAATATGGCTTTTGTCATGCTTGAAGATTTATACGGTACCGTAGAGATTATTGTCTTCCCGACGATATATCAAAATGTAAAGCCATATCTTATTGAAGATCAGGGTATTTATGTGAAAGGAAGAGCCTCTGTTTCTGAAGAAAGCGGAAAGCTGATCGCAGAATATATTGTTCCGATTGAACAGATTCCGAAGGAAGTCTGGATTCAGACAGAGAATATTGAAGAATTCACAGAAAAACAACAAAAACTATATGGAATTATCAGAAAACATCCTGGAAAAGATGAAATTGTTATTTTTTCCAAAAAAGAAAAGGCAATAAAAAGACTTCCATCATACGAAAATATTTCCGCAAAAAATGACGTATTTAGCGAGTTAAAATCACTTTTTGGTGAAAAAAATGTAAAGGTTCGCGAGAAGAGTATTGAAAAATCTGAAAAAAAGAGATAATATATGTAATCGTTAGGGAGTATACTTAGGGAATTATGAAATGGAGGTAACGTTAGATGAACAAGACTAGCGCAGTTCAGACAATTGGAATTTTAACAAGTGGTGGAGATGCTCCGGGCATGAATGCCGCATTAAGAGCAGTAGCCAGAACCGCATGGGCAAGAGGTATTGATGTAAAAGGAATTTATCGTGGTTACAGCGGACTGTTAAACGATGAGATTTTTGACATGAAGAAAGAATTCACATGTGATATCATTTCACGTGGTGGTACAGCTTTATTTACTGCAAGATGTGAAGAATTTAAACAGTTAGAGTATCAGGAAAAGGCAGCAGAGATTTTAAGAAGTCATAACATTGACGGACTTGTTGTTATCGGTGGTGACGGATCTTTTCGTGGAGCACAGAAGTTATCTGCACAGGGAATTAACACAGTAGCTCTTCCTGGAACAATTGACTTAGATATTGCATGTACAGAATATACAATCGGTTTCGATACTGCAGTGAACACAGCGATGCAGGCAATTGATAAGATTCGTGACTCATCTACATCTCATGAAAGATGTTCGATCATCGAGGTAATGGGAAGAAACGCTGGTTATATCGCATTATGGTGTGGTGTCGCTTCCGGTGCTGAGGATATCTTAATCCCAGAACGTTTCGATGGTAATAGACCAAAGCTTGAGAATGAGTTAATTGAAAGTATTCTTGAGAAGAAAGCACTTGGTAAGAAACATCACCTAATCATCAACGCAGAAGGTGTTGGACATTCTTACGGAATGGCTAAGAGAATTGAACAGGCAACTGGTGTAGAGACAAGAGCAAGTATCCTTGGTCATATGCAAAGAGGTGGAAACCCAACTGCAAAAGACAGAGTATATGCTTCTTACATGGGAGCTTTAGCAGTAGATCTTCTTTGCAGTGGTGCAACAAACCGAGTAGTAGGATACCGTAACGGTCAGTATATCGATTACGATATTGAAGATGCACTCGGAATGGCTAAAGATGTTGACCAGTATGAGTTTGAGATCGCTCAGATTTTAGGACGATAATATAAAGCTGAGTAGAACTTGGTAGACAGACGAAGAACCCCGTATATCTAAGAAGGAATTTTGTTCCGTTGCGTTAAACGTTCCATTCTGCCTGATAAAACAACCTTGCTCGAAAACGAGCTCGCAAGGTTACAGTCAGAATTCCACAACGCAAAGTCACAAAATTTCTTCTTGGATATACGGGGTTTTTCGTCTGTTTTTATTCAACCACGATAGATTCTCGATAAATCTTCTCGATATCCTCCCTTGTTAATTCAAAAGGACATGTTGCAAGTTTTGATGTGTTTTCCATCATACGTTCAACGTAAAATAAAACTTCTTTTTCTGTAAGAGTTACAATACCTAAAATTTCTTTCAGGAAGGCAGCAAAGTCATCGAGTGTTTCAAATCCTAAGAGGGAAAGGATTACGTCAACATCTTCTGGTTTATGCTTTGCATATATGCGAAGATAAGCAGCAAGGAAAATACCGCAGGCTTTTCCATGTGCCACTCCATTATGATATGTTACATCATAGCTTAATGCATGAGGAATAGAAGTTCCGGTCTGCGCAATTGCCATTCCTGCAATTGTGGAGGTAAGCATCAGCTTATCGGCAAGTTCCTCTGTAAGTTCATCCTCTGAACGAAGGAAAGGAATGATTTCTCCCCAGAGCTTTAAAGCATAGTTTGAAAACATTTGATTATATATGTTGGTCTGAATATTTACACGACTTTCAACTGCATGTGCAAGTGCATCTACACAGGTATTGATTAAAAGATTTTTACTTGCGGAAAGTAAATATTTACCGTCAACGAGTGCAAGATCAGGAAAAAGTTTGTAGGAAATACTTTTCTTTGTCTGTGTATCGTGGCGGGTCAGAACAGCAGCTGGTGTAATTTCAGAACCCGTACCGCAGGTTGTCGGAACAGCAGCAATCGGAAGAGCTTTTAAATCTTTTTCGACATAGAAACAGTCTCCGCTTTCTTCCGGATTAGCAATTAACAAAGCGATTGCTTTCGATGCATCTAGTGGGGAACCTCCACCAATACCGATAACGAAATCCGCTTTAAATTCTTTGCCGATTTCTGCAGCTTTTACGACAGTTTCAACGGATGGATTTTCCTCGATTTCATTAAAAACTTTATACGGAACGGAAGCCTCTTCTAAAACAGCAATGACATCATCTAATGAGCCATTTTTTTTAGAAGAACTGCGGCCGGTAATGACAAAAGCACGTGTTCCCAAAGCTAGTAAATCTTTTTTGTGATTTTGTATACAGTTTCTTTCTGCATAAGTGTTTGTTGGATCAAAAAAACGCATGATAAACTCCTTTCGCGGTTAAAATAATTACAAGTATGATTTTTTAATCGAAGTCGAACGGGTGACTTATGACTGAATTGTAGCATAAGAGGAAGAAGGATTGCAAATTTTCAAGCTTTTTTCAAGGTTTTTTCATATTTTCAGCTTGCAGTATTTGATGATTATGTTAAGATATACTGTGAGACTTTGTCTCGTCATTTAAAATGTAACTACACAGAGTCATATAGATCATATAGATATGTTTGATTTTGAATTCTGGACAGTTATTTTAAATTATAAAGTGTCAGAGGATACTGATAAAATTTTTAAAAATTAAGGAGGTACCAATGAAGAAGATATTAGCACCGTCTATTTTATCTGCGGATTTTGCCAATTTAGGCAGGGATGTTCTGGCTGCAATTGATGCTGGAGCAGAATACGTGCATATCGATGTTATGGACGGAATGTATGTTCCACAGATTTCTTTTGGAAATCCTGTAATCAAGGCACTTCGTCCATTGACAGATGCTATTTTTGATGCACATTTGATGATAGAGGATCCCGGAAGATATATTGAAGACTTTGCGAAAGCAGGCGCAGATATTATTACAGTACATGCGGAAACCTGTACACATCTTGACAGAGTTGTGCATCAGATTAAGGATTGTGGAAAGAAGGCAGCTGTAGCTGTTAATCCTGCTACTCCGCTTTCTGCAATTGAGTATGTTCTGCCGGAGCTTGACATGGTATTGGTGATGACTGTGAATCCTGGATTTGGGGGACAGAAATATATCCCTTACTGTGGAGAAAAGGTCAGAGCACTTCGTCAGATGATCACCGAGAAGAATCTTGATGTTGATATTCAGGTTGATGGTGGAGTGAAAGCTTCTAATATAGCGGAAATCGCAGAATGTGGCGCCAATATATTTGTATGTGGTTCTGCTGTATTTGAGGGAGATATTCAGAAGAATGTCAAAGAAATTTTGGAACAGATGAACAAGTAAAACAGGGGTAAAATTTTATTAAAAATTTAAGTAAATGAGAGGTAAATACTATGAGTGAGTGTACACATGATTGCAGCAGCTGTGGAGAAAATTGTGCAGAAAGAGAGATGAAACCGGAAGATTTTCTTGTAAAGCTAAGTCAGGGAAGTTCTGTTAAGAAGGTTATCGGTGTTGTATCCGGTAAAGGTGGTGTAGGTAAGTCTATGGTAACTTCTCTTCTTGCAGCAGCTTCTATGAGAGAAGGATTTAAGACAGCTATATTAGACGGAGATATTACAGGTCCATCTATTCCAAAGGCTTTTGGACTTTCCATAAATCTTGTAGGTAATGCAGATGGATTGATTCTGCCAGCAACAACAACTTGCGGAATTGATATTGTATCTGTGAACCTGATGCTTGCGAACGAAACAGATCCTGTTATCTGGAGAGGTCCGGTACTTGGCGGTGTGATCAAGCAGTTCTGGGGAGAAACATTATGGCATAACGTTGATTATATGTTTATCGATATGCCTCCAGGAACCGGTGATGTTCCACTGACTATTTTCCAGTCTGTTCCTTTAGATGGTATCGTTATCGTATCATCTCCACAGGAATTAGTTGGAATGATCGTAGAGAAGGCTGTTAACATGGCAAGAATGATGAATGTTCCTATTCTTGGTTTAGTAGAGAATATGAGTTATGTAGAGTGTCCTGACTGTGGCAAACAGATCAAGGTATTTGGAGAAAGCCATATCGATGAGATTGCAGCAGAGTATGCTGTTCCTGTTCTGGCTAAGATTCCAATGGATCCAACACTTGCTGCAGCCTGTGATGCAGGAAAGATTGAGTACGTTGAAAATAATTATATGAAAGATGCCATTGAGGTATTAAAGAAATTATAAAACGTCATGGAGGCGTAAATGGACAATAAAAATAATCAAAACGATAATCCAAACAAAAAGAAGAACATAAAATCTGCGATTATCCTGTTGGTCGTTTGTCTTGGAATTACTGCTCTCTTTACTTCTGTGATGAGCCGTTATAAAAACGGCTCCCAGAAGAAGATTTCGTATAGTAAGTTCCTTACGATGCTGGATAAGGGAGAGATTAAAAAAGTACAGGTCGCAGATCGTAAGATTTATATTGAACCGAAAACACAGCAGAATCCATTAATGAAGACAACATATTATACGGTTTTAATGAATGATGCATTGCTCGTCAATCGTTTAAAAGAAGCAGAAGATCAGAATAAGATCAGCTCTTATGAACAGCAGGACAGCAGTGGATCGAATGCGATTCTTTCTGTTATGGTTAGTTATGTACTTCCGTTTGTGCTGATTTATGGAATGATGTATTTCGTTATGCGTGGAATCGGCAAGGGCGGCGGTATGATGGGCAGCGTAGGAAAGAGTAATGCCAAAGTATATGTCGAGAAAAAGACAGGGGTTACTTTTGCAGATGTTGCTGGTCAGGATGAGGCAAAGGAAAGTCTTACTGAAATGGTAGACTTCCTCCATAATCCAGGTAAATATATTGAAATTGGTGCAAGATTGCCAAAGGGAGCATTATTAGTGGGACCTCCGGGAACAGGTAAAACTTTATTGGCAAAGGCAGTAGCCGGAGAAGCAAATGTACCATTTTTCTCATTAAGTGGTTCAGACTTTGTAGAGATGTTCGTTGGCGTTGGTGCTTCCAGGGTTCGTGATCTGTTTAAACAGGCACAGTCTATGGCACCATGTATTATTTTTATCGATGAGATTGATGCAATCGGTAAGAGTCGTGACAGCCGTTACGGTGGTGGTAACGATGAACGTGAACAGACGCTGAATGCCCTGCTTGCAGAGATGGATGGCTTTGATTCTTCAAAGGGTCTTGTTATTTTAGCAGCGACAAACCGACCAGAAGTACTGGATAAAGCACTTCTTCGACCGGGACGTTTTGACCGGCGTGTTATCGTAGAACGACCGGATCTTAAGGGACGTGTCGAGACATTAAAGGTACATGCAAAGAATGTTAAGATGGATGAGACAGTGAACTTTGACGAGATCGCTCTGGCGACTTCCGGAGCAGTTGGTTCAGATCTTGCGAATATGATCAATGAGGCAGCGCTTGCGGCAGTAAAAGCTGGCAGGGAAGCGGTATCTCAGAAAGATCTTTTAGAAGCAGTAGAAGTAGTTATTGCAGGTAAAGAAAAGAAAGATCGTATTCTTGGCGAAGAAGAAAAGAAAATCGTTGCTTACCATGAGGTGGGGCATGCGATGGCAATCGCTGTACAAAAGAATACAGAACCGGTTCAAAAGATTACGATTGTTCCAAGAACAATGGGAGCGCTTGGTTATACGATGCAGGTTCCAGAAGAAGAAAAGTACCTTATGAGCAAAGAGCAGATGCTTGGAGAACTTGTAACACTTTTTGGAGGGCGTGCGGCGGAAGAAGTTGTATTCCATTCTATTACAACAGGAGCTTCTAATGATATCGAAAGAGCAACACAGATTGCAAGAGCGATGGTAACACAGTACGGTATGTCTGAGAAGTTTGGTCTTATGGGTCTGGAATCCATTCAGAATCGTTATCTTGACGGACGGGCAGTAATGAACTGTTCCGATGCAACAGGTGCACTCATCGATGAAGAAGTAAAAGAAATGCTCAAAGTGGCTTACGATAAGGCGAAAAAGATTATTGAAGACCACAGAGAAGTTATGGACGAGATCGCAGAATTCCTGATTGAAAAAGAGACAATTACCGGTAAAGAATTCATGGAAATTTACAATAAATCTTTAAAGAAAGATGAACCGGAAAGTATTGAAGCGAATGTTGAAGAGGATAAGGAGAAAACAGAATTATCCGAAGCAGAAACGGTATCAGAAGAATCTTCATTAAAAGATGAGGAAAGTAAAGATATAGAAGACGTAGATGCGCGAAGTCAGGATGCACAGAAAGTTACCGAAAAGAAAGACAGAGAGGAAGTAAAACAGGAAGAGTAAATTATGTTTGATATTCAGGAAGAACTGAAAAAACTTCCGGCAAAGCCAGGAGTTTATCTGATGCATAATGCCAAGGATGAAATTATCTATGTTGGCAAAGCACGAATTCTTAAAAATCGTGTGCGTCAGTATTTTCAGAGCAGTTATAATAAGAGTGTAAAAATCCAGCACATGGTTTCTCATATTGCTTATTTTGAATATATCATTACAGACTCGGAGTTAGAAGCTCTGGTTTTGGAATGCAATCTGATTAAAGAACACCGCCCGCATTATAATACGATGTTGAAAGATGATAAAAGTTATCCATACATTCGTGTTACGGTGCAGGAAGATTATCCAAGAATTTTATTTTGCCGACAGGTAAAGAGAGATAAATCGAAATATTTCGGTCCGTATACAAGTGCGGGGGCGGTGAAAGATACAATTGAACTAATGAGAAAAGTATACAAAATACGGAGTTGCAGCCGGTCTTTGCCTAAAGAGATAGGGAAGGGCCGGCCCTGTCTTTATCATCAGATAAATCAATGTGATGCACCATGTCAGAATTATATTTCAAGAGAAGAGTATCGGAAATATGTGGATAAAGCCTTAAAGTTTTTAAATGGAGATGAAAAGGAAATCATAAATAATCTGGAAGATAAAATGAAGAAAGCGGCAGCAGAACTGGAATTTGAACAGGCAGCAGAGTACCGAGATCTGATTGAAAATGTAAAGCGAATCGGAGAAAAACAAAAGATTAATGATACCGGTGGGGATGACAGAGACATTATCGCACTTGCTAAAGCAGGAGATGAAGCGGTTGTGGCAATATTTTTTATTCGAAGCGGAAAGCTCCTTGGCAGGGATCATTTCCATATGACAGGAATCGGAGATAGCGAAAAACAGGAGATTTTAACGGATTTCATTAAACAGTTTTATGTTGGCACACCATTTATCCCGAAAGAAATATTAACGCAGGAAGATGTTCTTGATAAAGAAATTCTTGAAAAATGGCTTTCAGATAAGAGAGGGTCGAAGGTAAACTTTGCGATGCCGAAAAGAGGCAGTAAGCATCAGATGATGGAACTAGCCAGAAAAAATGCACAGAATGTGCTGGTTCAGGATAGCGAAAAGCTGAAAAGAGAAGAGCATCGGACGATAGGAGCAGTTCATGAATTAGAGCAGCTTCTTGGGATTGAAAACTTAAATCGTATGGAGGCATTCGATATTTCTAATACAAATGGTTATGAGAATGTCGCATCTATGGTTGTTTTTGAAAAAGGCAAAGCAAAAAGAAGTGATTACCGGAAGTTTAAAATACGGACAGTAGCGGGACCGGATGATTACCGCTGTATGGAGGAAGCGTTAGAGAGAAGATTTTCTCATGGTATCAGAGAGCAAAAAGAACGAGAAGAAAAAGGGCAGGATATGTCGCTTGGAAGTTTTACTCGTTTTCCCGATATTCTCATGATGGATGGAGGAAAAGGACAGGTAAATATTGCAGTAAAAGTTCTTGAAAAAATGGGGTTAAACATTCCGGTCTGTGGCATGGTAAAGGATGATTTCCATCGGACAAGAGGTCTTTATTATCAGAATGAGATTATTGATTTTCCAAAGAATTCTGAAGCGTTCCGCATGGTGACCCGTCTTCAAGATGAGGCACATCGTTTTGCTATTACGTATCATAAAGCTCTTCGCGGCAAAGAACAGGTACATTCTGTTCTCGATGATATCAAAGGAATCGGTCCGGCGAGAAGGAAGAGTCTTATGAAGTATTTTAAAGATATAGGAAAAATTAAAGAGGCTTCAGTAGAAGAACTTTGTAAGGCAGATGGAATTACTGAAAAAACAGCAGAAGAAATTTATCGCTTTTTTCATACGGCTACTTCTAAAAAAAATGGGGATGTGGTATAGTAGACATACGAGTGTAGATACTAACATTGTGAAAAACAGGGATGTATTCCCGGTACCTTTACTGTACAAAAAGATTCCGGGAGTATATCAGGAATGATACGGAGGAGATTATGTACAAAGTAAAACTTACAGAATTTGTAAAAAAGATGAACTTAAAAAGCCTGTTACCAGATATTGATACAGACGGTATTATGATCGAACAGTCAGGCGTTAATCGTCTTGCATTACAGCTTGCAGGTTTTTTTGAACATTTTGATTCAGAGAGAATACAGGTTATCGGTAATGTTGAGGCAGCATATATAAAGCAGATTCCAGAAGAATCAATCACCCCACTGTGTGAGAAGATTTTCAGTTTTAATATTCCATGTCTTGTATTTTGTCGTGGCTTAGAACCAATACCACAGATGCTTGATATGGCAGAGAAAAACGGTGTTCCAATCTTTACAACGGAGATGACGACATCAGACTTTATTGCGAATTCTGTACGCTGGCTGAGTGAGGAACTTGCTCCACGTATTTCTATTCATGGTGTTTTAGTTGATGTATATGGTGAAGGTGTACTCATTATGGGTGAGAGTGGAATCGGAAAGAGTGAGGCAGCTCTTGAACTGATCCATCGTGGTCATCGTCTTGTGTCGGATGATGTTGTTGAGATCCGTAAGATCAGCGATGATACTCTGCTCGGAACTTCACCGGATATTACAAGACATTTTATTGAGCTTCGTGGTATTGGTATTGTTGATGTGAAGACACTGTTTGGTGTGGAGAGCGTGATGTATAACCAGACAATTGATATGGTGATTCGTCTGGAAGACTGGAACAGAGAAGCGAATTATGACAGACTTGGTTTAGATGAAGAATATATCGAGTTCCTTGGCAACAAAGTTGTCTGCTATTCTATTCCAATTCGTCCGGGCCGTAATCTGGCGGTTATCGTTGAGTCTGCAGCAATTAATTATCGAGCAAAGAAGATGGGATATAATGCGGCACAGGAACTGTACAACCGCGTAACAGGAAGTCTTTCTAACAATACAGAAACAGAGAAGGACAAGTAATTTTTTGTTTGGGAATTTCTGGACAAAACTGTATATAGAACTTTTTTGTCCAGTAAATGTTCTGAAAGATGGCAAAAATGTTAGATTTTTTTGGCGTTTTATCTAAAGGGAGAAGAAAAGCTCCCTTTTATTTTGTGTTTTTTCCACATTGTACTTCCACACATTTTAGAGTATCATATAGTATGTATCTAAATATTGGATGCAACTATATCGTTGTCATATATGTTTTAGATAGGAGATATAGGAGATATTATGAATAAGGAATTCCTTCAGAGTTTGAGAGAACAGATTAAATCAGGAACAGTTACAGAGCAGGAGCCGATGAACAGGCATACGAGTTTTTCTATTGGCGGTCCGGCAGACGTTTTTGTTCAGCCGGCAACAAAGGAAGAAATCAAGAATGCGATTTCTTGTGCCAAAGAAGCAGGGGTTCCTTTTTTTGTTATGGGTAACGGAAGTAACCTGTTGGTATCCGATGAAGGTTTTCGGGGAATGATCATCCAGATAGGGAAGAACTTCCAGGAGATTTCTGTGCAGGATACAGTAATAGAAGTACAGGCAGGAGCACTCCTTAGCAGGACTGCGAGAGCTGCGTGGAATGCCGGACTTACCGGTTTTGAATTCGCAGCGGGAATCCCGGGAACTACAGGTGGAGCTGTCGCAATGAATGCGGGAGCATACGGTGGAGAGATAAAGGATGTTCTTCTTGATGCGCAGGTGTTAACGCAGGATGGAGAGTTCCTTACTTTGACGGCTGAAGAATTAGAGTTATCTTACCGTCACAGTTGTATTTTTGAGAAAAACTATGTTGTAGTATCTGCACGTTTTGCATTTGAAAAAGGAGATGCAGATCAGATCCGGGGAAGAATGGATGAACTGGCCAAAGCCAGAAGAGAGAAGCAGCCTCTGGAATTTCCGAGTGCGGGAAGCACTTTTAAAAGACCAGAAGGATATTTTGCCGGAAAGTTGATTCAGGATGCCGGATTAAAGGGATATACCGTAGGCGGTGCACAGGTATCTGAAAAGCACAGTGGTTTTGTAATCAATCGTGGAGGTGCCACAGCAGAAGAAGTAGTTTTTCTGATCAAGCAGGTACAGAAAAAAGTAATGAAACAGTTTAATGTTATGATGCAGCCGGAAGTCCGCTTTATCGGATTTACGGATACAGAGGTGAGAGAGTGAGATTTGTAATAGTTTCCGGTATGTCAGGTGCCGGAAAGAGTACTGCGCTGAAGGTTCTTGAAGATTTTGGGTTCTTTTGTGTAGATAATCTGCCAGTAGCATTGCTTCCGAATTTCGGGGAGATTGCGTCTGACAGACAGACCGAAGTAGATAAAGTTGCTGTTGGAGTAGATATCCGTAACGGAGAACAGCTTTCGAAGCTGAACAGTCAGCTAGATACATTGTGTGAACTTGGTATTGAATATGAAATCTTATTTCTGGATGCAGATGATGAGACACTTGTTAAAAGATATAAGGAAACAAGAAGGACACATCCTCTTGCAAAAGAAGACCGCATAGAAACGGGAATTGCAAGAGAAAGAGAGATGATTTCCTTTATTCGGGATAGTGCGGATTATATTATCGATACGACAACTCTTCTTACTAGAGAATTACGTCAGGAAGTGGAGAAAATTTTTGTCGGAACGGAAAGTTACGGCAACTTTATTATTACTGTGCTTTCTTTTGGTTTTAAATATGGAATACCGTCGGATGCAGATCTTGTATTTGATGTCCGCTTCCTTCCGAATCCTTATTATGAGCAGGCATTACGTCCACTCACAGGGAACGATCGCTCTATTCAGGAATATGTCATGAAGAATGGAGATGGAAGAAGATTTCTTGATAAACTGGAAGATTTAATGCACTTTCTTATTCCACGTTATCTTGACGAGGGAAAGAACAGCCTTGTGATCGGTATTGGATGTACAGGTGGAAAGCATCGGTCTGTTACCATAACGAATGGATTGCATGCAAGATTAAAGAAGCTTCCATATACTGTTCGTATGGAACACAGGGATATTGAAAAAGATGCCCGGACAAAAGGAAAGTAACGAATGGAAGGAGATAGAATATGTCATTTTCTTCTGAAGTAAAAGAAGAACTTTCTCATGTGGACGGTCATGAAATTCATTGCAAGATTGCAGAACTTGCTGCGATCATTGGTTTATGTGGAAGATTGCAGTGTGAAGAGGGAAGATATTCGCTGATTCTTCACACAGAAAATGTAGCGGTAGCCAGAAGATTTTATTCCCTGATTAAAGAAGTTTTTCATTTTCAGCCGGAAGTTTCCACTACACAGCATGACTACTTAAAAAAGAATCGCTTTTACATGATCTCGATCAAAGATTCTGCTCAGGCATTGAAGATTTTAAAGACAGTACAGCTTATAAATAATCTGGGTCAGATGGATGAAGAATTTTTTGTAAAAGATAATCCGGTGCTGCAGAGAACCTGCTGCCGCAGAGCTTTTTTACGGGGAGCATTTCTTTCTGCTGGTTCCATTACAGACCCGGAAAAGAATTATCATTTTGAGATTGCCTGTGTTTCAAAAGAGAAAGCAGAGCAATTAAGAGAATTATTTGAATTTTTTGGATTGGAAGCGAAGATTGTATTGCGGAAGAAATACTATGTAGTATATCTTAAAGAAGGTGCTATGATTTCGGACGCATTGAATATAATAGAAGCACATATCTCTTTGATGAAGTTTGAAAATGTACGTATTCTTAAAGATGTACGTAACTCAGTGAATCGAAGAGTAAACTGCGAAGCAGCAAACATAAATAAGACCGTTTCCGCGGCGAGAAAACAGATTGAAGATATTGAATATATAAAAAATACAGTTGGTTTAGAACGATTATCAGAGAATCTTCGAGATATTGCGTATGCAAGATTAGAAGAGCCGGATGCGACATTGAAAGAACTTGGTGAAAAGTTAAATTCTCCGGTAGGTAAATCAGGTGTAAATCACAGATTAAGAAAGCTGAGTCAGATAGCTCAGGATATTCGGGAAAAAGGGTATTTGTAATTTTTTTCAGTATTTGCTTCGGTAAGTCTGAAAATACTAAGATAAAATTCATTTATAGCAAAACAGGAGGTTAATATGATTTCAAAAGAGATGGAGATTAAGATCCCTTCGGGATTAGATCCAAGCACCATTGCATTATTTATTCAGATTGCCAGTCAGTATGACAGCAGCGTATATGTGGAGGTGAAAAACAAAAAGGTGAATGCCAAAAGCATTATGGGAATGATGACTTTAGGTGTTCCTGCAGGCGGAAAAGTTAATGTAGTTGCAGAAGGAAACGATGAGACAAAAGCAATTGAACATATAGGAAAGTATTTAAATAACGAACAGGAACAATAATTGTTTGACAAAAAAAGAATAAAAGAAGGATAGAATCACAGCTATATCTGTGGTTCTATCCTTCTTTTATTTTTGAAAACTTTTGAAAATTATTGTATTGGACGCAGACCGTAATATCCGTAAATGAGTCGTTCATCAAAGGAAATGAGTGTCCACTTACCATCTTTGATTCCAAAAACAATCTTTCCGGTTGTTTTTCTTTGTGGTCCGTTCTTTTTTGTTTCTTTGTACCAGTTCTTTAGATTCTGAGAAATATCAATCTTTTCAATCGTTGTCTGATCACTGCCTCCTAAAAGAGAAGAAATAGAGTTCTTAATGGATGTCCATAAGGAGGAAGTTCCATCGGTAATCTCTGATTTGATCTCATTGTAAATCGTTTCCGGTAAACTGTAAAAGTCAATATTTTTTGTTGTGACTGTAACAGTGCAGGAATTATAGGTTGCGGAGATATCAGTAATCTTGTAGGAAGCCTGTTCAACCATTTCATTACATAATGTATCAACATCAATACTGTCAATATCTACCAGAGAACCAAGTTGGCTGTCGCCAATATAAGTTTTTAACTGCTTCTTTACAAGTTCACGTACATTGGGTTCAGACTTTAAAGGTTCAGGTAAGTCAGATGGTGCGACATCGGAAAAATCCATATTTTTTGCATAAGTAAAAATCTGTTTTGTCGCATCCCGACATCCCTGCTTGACGCGGGAAATGTAGTAAAAGTATCCGCCGATTCCTGCTGTGATAATGCAAAAAATCAATAAGACAGCGATAATCGGAGCAAGGCGTTTCTTTTTATTCGATGTATTCTGGTTATCCTCTGCGTGTTCTACCGGATTATAAATGGCATTGCTTAAAGGAGTATGACATTTTTTACATATCTTTTCATTCTCAGTGTAATATGTGCCACAGTTTGGACAATTCATAATTCGCCCTCCTTCGTTATAGTATGTACTCTTACAAAATCAAGTATTAAAAAGTTTGAGAGTACATCAAGATTCCATAAGGGTTATGGTATTTAAAAGTATATGTATTTTTAGTAACTGTGTCAAGGTAAGACGTTTTTTGCGTTTTTCGATTTTTTCGTGTATAGATAGACAAAAATTGCTGAAAAAGTTACAATTACAATAATAAAAAATAAGAGAGAATCGTATAAAGTTAAGTGAGGACTCCGAGAGTACATATTTAAAAATAGGAGGAAGTAAGGTGCGAGTGAAAAAGATAATTTTATGTGTAGGCTATGTTAGTATAGCAGTCGTATTTGCCATAAGTATCGTACTTTTGTTTTACAGCAGAAACAAAAATGAAACTGGAAAAGCTAAAAGAACGATTGGCGCATCCTATATGACAATGAACAATCCGTATTTTGAGGTGATTAACGAGGAAATAAAAGCGGTTGTGGAGAATAAAGGGGATATATTAGAGACAAGAGATTCCGCTATGGATGCAGAGGTGCAGGCAGAGCAGGTAGAAGGCTTTATTGATGAAAAGGTAGATTGTATTTTAATTAATGCAGTAGACTGGAAGGCAATCGGCAGCTCCTTGAAGAAAGCAAAAAAAGCAGGTATTCCTGTTATTGCAGTGGATACCCTTGTTTATGACCAGAGCCTTGTCGATGGTATTGTTGTCTCAGATAACTATAAGGCAGGAGCACAGTGTGCCAAAGATTTAATGAAACGTAAAAAAAGGGGAAAGATTTTATTCCTTGTACAGTCGGAAAATAAATCAGCGCTTGACAGAATAAAAGGGTTTAAAGAAACACTAGAAAAAGCAGGATGGAACTATGAAAATATCGGGGATATAGAATGTAAGGGACAGTTAGAAGTTTCACAGCCTTTAGTAGAAAATGTTTTAACTAAAACAAAAGATATAGATGTAGTAATGGCGTTAAATGATCCAAGTGCAATGGGGGCGATGGCAGCACTTGATGCAGAACATATGTTATCAGATGTTCTTGTATATGGCGCTGACGGATCCCCGGAGGCGAAAACGATGATCTATAAAAATCAAATGACGGCGACAGCAGCACAGTCTCCGAGAATAACGGGAAAGAAAACAGTGGAGATGCTTTATAAAATCCTTGCCGGAAAGCCGGTGGAAAGCCAGTATATTGTTCCGGTCAGGCTCATAACAAGGGACAATGTAGAAGATTACAGCTTATCAGGCTGGCAGTAAAAGGGGGGAAGTGGTGGAATGGAAAAAAGAAAAGAGAATGCCAGATATCTGAATCAGTGTTTTACGATGATGGTATTACTTAACTGTATCATAGTTTTATTCCTTGCTTTTACTATTGTGCTGACCCAGTACAGAGTAGCTGCAGCGCAGGAAGCACAGCAGTTTATTGAAACACTTAAGGTAATGCCAGAAAGACCGGAACAGAAAATTATCATGGTCGTATTCTCATTATGTTTTTTATGCGGGATTATTTACTACAAAAGAAGAAATGAAGAAGAAGGAAAAGAGAAGGTTTTACTGTGGAATGTATTTGAAATTATTTTTCTGATCTTCGTATTGAAAGAGTTGGATATGACATATAATGGAGTGATCTTTCTTGTAGTAGCAGATATGCTTACTTATGTGGAAGACAGGAAGAATAAATTGATTTTTCTGTTTATTTCTTTTCTTTGTTATATGGTATGTAGTTATAATTTAGTTACAATGTTTATTCCTTTAAATTCATTTGAGACATGGGTGGCCTTTTATGATGGAGCAACAGAAAGCCTTTTTCTTGGAGTAAAGACCATATGTGAGATATTGAATATGATATTATTTCTTGTATACATTGTGATTCTTATGATGAAAGACAGGAGAGAACGGGAGAGGATACAGCTTTTAAATGCACAGCTTCAAAAGGCAAATGAACAGCTTCATGAATTTGCACAGGAGAAGGAGCTGATGGGAGAGACGAAGGAAAGAAATCGTCTTGCCAGAGAGATTCACGATACATTAGGTCATATTTTAACAGGAATATCCGTAGGAATCGATGCAGTACTTGTTCTCATGGATATTGCGCCGGATAAAGCAAAAGAACAGTTAGAAGGAATCGGAGATACTGCAAGAAGAGGTCTTCAGGATGTGCGACGCTCCGTCCGAAAGCTAAAGCCGGATGCGTTAGAGAGAATGTCATTAAATAATGCGATTCATCAGATGATAGAAGATATGTCAAAGGTAACAAATACGAAAATCTATTTTGTGTCCTATATGGAAGAACTGAAATTTGAAGCCGATGAAGAAGAGGTCATTTACCGCATTATTCAGGAAAGCACAACCAATGCGATACGACATGGAAAAGCAACAGAGATATGGATCCGTATCAGCGAAAAGGATGAGGAGCTAACGATTATTATCAGTGATAATGGCTGTGGATGTGAAGATATCAAGGAAGGCTTTGGATTAAAACATATAAGAGAAAGAGTAGAACTGTTAAATGGTGAAGTGAATTATCAGGGATTAATCGGATTTACAATGATAGCAAAGATTCCGATTCGAAATAAGATAATGGTAGAACAGGACACGAAAACACATACAGAAGAAAGGAAAGAATATGATTAAAGTATTAATAGCAGACGATCAGGAATTAATTCGAGAAAGCTTAAAAATTGTTCTTGGGGCGAATGAGGATATGGAAGTAACCGGTACGGCGGAGAATGGGGAAGAGGTACTTTCTCAAGTTAAAAAGGAGAAGCCGGATGTTATTTTGATGGATATCCGTATGCCTGGAATTGACGGAGTAGAATGTACTCGTCTTGTAAAGGAAAGATATCCGGATATTTATATTATTGTTCTTACAACATTCGATGATGATGAATATATCTTTGGTGCCTTAAAATATGGAGCCAGCGGTTATCTTTTAAAAGGAATTTCCATGAAAAATCTTGCTGAAGCGATTCGAACAGTTGTGAGTGGAAAGGCTATGATTAATCCGGATATTACAGATAAGGTAGTAAAACTGTTTAATCATATGGCGCAAGGCAGCTATTCTATTCAGGTAGATAATGCACTGACAGAAGAACTTACAAAAACAGAATGGAAGGTTATTCAAAAAATCGGCTGTGGAATGTCTAATAAAGAAATCGCATCCGAACTGGCACTTTCCGAAGGGACAGTCAGAAATTATTTAAGTTCTGTTTTGAGCAAGCTTGAATTAAGGGATAGAACACAGCTTGCTATCTGGGCAGTGCAGACCGGTGCAGTCAACAGATACATATAAGGAGCAAGGTGATGGAAGATATAAAACTGAAAAAAGGGACGGGAATTCTTTTTATAATGGCGGTGCTTTTTATCAGCAGTCTGTTATATTTACGCTATTGGGATCAGGATGTTCTCCGGGTAGGTATCTTCTACGGAAGTAACTGGGAAGTTCCGGGAACAGTGCATTATGAAATACTTGATAAAGCAATGAAAAAGTTTAAATCAAAATATCCAAATATAAAAGTAGAATATGAAAAGGGAATACTTTCTAATGATTATTCAGAATGGTTATCTGAACAGATTTTAAAAGGAGCAGAACCGGATGTATATCTTGTTCTCGATGAAGACTTTCATACGCTGGCATCACTTGGAGCTTTGAAAAATCTGGATGGTGTAATTAATGTGGATAAAGAATTTAAAAAGGAAGCGTTTTATTCTTCTGTATATAAGGCTGGTCAGTATGAAGACAGCCAATACGCACTCCCGATGGAATGTAATCCAACGTTAATGTTTGTAAATAAGACCCTTTTACAAAAAGAAGGAATAAAGGTTCCAGATAATGATTGGACCTGGGATGATTTTTATCGTATCTGCGAGAAAATGGCGAAGGATTCTGATGGTGATGGACAGATTGATCAATTTGGATATTATGATTATACATGGCTTCAGGCGGTGTATTCAAATGGAATAAGTCCATTCAACAAAAAAGGAACATCGTCAAATTTCTTAGATGAAAGATTTTCGCAGTCACTTGAATTTGTAAAGCGCCTGGAAGAGACAAATAGGAATTATCAGGTTACATCAAATGATTTTGATTTAGGAAAAGTGGCGTTCAGACCATTTACATTTTCTGACTATCGCACATATATGCCATATCCATGGCGGATTAAAAAATATTCCAGTTTCGAATGGACCTGTATTAGAATGCCTGCCGGTCCATCCGGAGATAATCGTTCGGAAATGAGTGCGCTGATGGCAGGAATGAGTTCAAGAACTGGAAAGAAACAGGCAGCCTGGGATTTTATTAAGATGCTCACAACCGATGAAGATATTCAAAGCCTTATCTATGAAGATACTTCTGCAGCATCGGTATTAAAATCAGTAAACACTTCAAAAAGTACAATGAATCTGCTGAATAAAGATACTCCGGGAGACAGTATAATAGATATGTCTCTTCTTGATACAGTGATTGATACAGGTGTGATTCCCTATCGCTTTAAAGACTATACAGAAGCATATGAAAAAACAGATAATCTTATAAAAGGTTATGTGAATGAGAAGGACGACAGCAGTACGTTTTTATTCCAAATGAAGAATCAAATCGATGAAATTCTAAAAAAGTGACAAATGTCATATAAAGATATGACAAATACAAATCGATATCAATGACATTCGTTAGATGTATAAAATGCATCATTTTGTTATACTTTAATCACAAACAAAGCAAGCCATTAAAAAAGAGAGAAAGGGCAAAGCGAGAGGAGGAGCAAAAGTAATGATTTATACGGTAACTTTTAATCCGGCTTTAGATTATGTTGTATTTCTTGATGACCTGAAATTAGGAGATGTGAATCGTTCCACAAGAGAATCTATTTTCTATGGAGGAAAAGGAATCAACGTATCTACGATTTTGAATACGCTTGGTCTGGAAACAACCGCTCTTGGTTTTATCGCAGGCTTTACAGGAAAAGCAATTGAAGATGGATTGGCATCACAGGGAATTCATACAGATTTTATTCATCTTCCAGAAGGCAATTCCAGAATTAATGTGAAAGTAAAACATGGTGATGAAACAGAGATCAACGGGCAGGGACCGGTAATTACCGATGAAGCAATTAATGGACTTTTTGCAAAACTGGATACTCTTACAAAAGAGGATATTCTTGTGTTAGCAGGAAGTATTCCAAACACATTACCAGAGGATATCTATGAAAAGATTCTTGCAAGACTTGAATCAAAAGGAATCCGTGTAGTTGTGGATGCGACAAAAGACTTACTTCTTAATGTTTTAAAATATCATCCGTTTTTAATTAAGCCAAATAACCATGAACTTGGGGAAATGTTCGGGACAGTCTGTAAAACAGATGAGGATATCGTACATTATGCAAAGAAGCTTCAGGAAATGGGAGCAGTTAATGTATTGATTTCTATGGCAGGAGACGGAGCCATTCTTATCACAGAAGATGGACAGAATATTAAGATGGGAACACCGAAGGGCAAAGTAGTAAACTCCGTTGGTGCAGGAGATTCTATGGTGGCAGGATTTGTCGCAGGTTATCTTCGTGGCGGAAGCTATGAAGAAGCATTAAAGAGCGGTACAGCAGCAGGAAGCGCCACTGCTTTTTCTGAGGGACTTGCATCTCTTGAAATGTACGAAAAAATGCTGAAACAGATCAGCGAATAGTTTTAATTTTTTAGAGAGGAAAAGATTATGAGAATTGTCGATTTGTTAAAAAAAGAGGCAGTTGTTCTTAATGCAGATGTAAGCGAAAAAGAACAGATGCTTGATTTACTCGTTGACCTTCATAAAAAAGTTGGAAACATTGAAGACAAAGAAGCTTTTAAAGCAGGAATCATGAAAAGAGAATCAGAAGGACCGACTGCAATCGCAGAAGGTATCTGTATTCCACACTCAAAAAATGATGCAGTTATTAAGCCGGGTATCGCAGCAATCACAGTACCAGGTGGTGTAGATTGTGAGGCACTTGATGGGGAACCATCCAATCTCTTCTTTATGATCGCAGCTCCGGCAGAAGGATCTGATGTTCACTTAGAAGCATTATCCAGATTATCTACGATTTTAATGGATCCAGCTTTTCGTGAAAAGTTATTATCTGCAAAGGATGTAGAAGCTTTCCTTGCAGCAATTGATGAAAAAGAAACAGAAAAGTACGGGGAAGAAGATAAAGCTGCTCAGGTAGAAGAAGCGGCAGCGGAAGTTCCGGCAAAGAAATCTGGATATCAGGTACTTGCAGTAACAGCATGTCCTACCGGTATTGCGCATACTTATATGGCAGCAGAAGCACTTGAAGAAAAAGGTAAGGAATTAGGAATTTCTATTAAAGTAGAAACAAACGGTTCCGGAGGAGCAAAAAATATTCTGACACAGGAAGAAATTGATGCCTGCGACGGAATTATCATTGCGGCAGATAAAAATGTAGAAATGGCTCGTTTTGACGGTAAACCAGTTATTAAAGTAAAGGTTTCCGACGGTATTCATAAATCTCAGGAATTAATTGAGAGAGCAGTAAAAGGTGACGGACCGATTTATCATCATGAAGGTGGAAAAGCAGCAAGCACATCTTCAGATGGAGATGAAAGCTTTGGCCGTCAGATTTATAAACATCTGATGAATGGAGTTTCTCATATGTTACCATTCGTAATCGGTGGTGGTATTCTTATTGCGATTGCTTTTCTGTTAGATGATTATTCTATTGATCCTTCTAACTTTGGTATGAACACACCGGCAGCAGCATTCTTTAAGACAGCAGGTGGTGTGGCATTTAACTTTATGCTTCCAATCCTTGCAGGATTTATTGCAATGAGTATCGCAGACCGCCCAGGTTTAATGGTTGGTTTTGTAGGTGGTTCTGTTGCAAGTGCAGGAACAACATTTGCTTCTTGTTTTAATCCGGATGTTACAGTAATTTCCGGTGGTTTCCTTGGAGCATTATTTGCAGGTTTCTTAGCAGGTTACCTTGTATTAGCATTAGAAAAGATTACAGAGAAAATGCCAGATTCCATGGATGGTCTTCGTCCGATGTTAATTTACCCGGTAGTTGGATTATTATTGATCAGTGTGATCATGTTCGCAATCAATCCATTCTTCTCTTGGTTAAATCAGTTACTTGCTGATGCATTAAATTCCTTATCAGGAGCAAACAGTATCTTACTTGGAGTTATTCTTGGTGGTATGATGTCCATTGATATGGGTGGCCCATTTAATAAGGCAGCATATGTATTTGGTACAGCTTCCTTAGCATATCAGACAGAGGCAGGTTATATGATTATGGCAGCCGTTATGGTAGGTGGAATGGTTCCTCCGATTGCCATTGCAATTTCCTCTTGGGTATTTAAAAATAAATTTACAGACAATGATAGAAAAACAGCACCAGTTAATGCAATCATGGGTCTTTGCTTTATCTCAGAAGCAGCAATCCCATACGCAGCAGGAGATCCCCTCCACGTTATTCCTTCCTGCGTAATCGGTTCTGCAGTAGCCGGAGCGTTATCTATGGCGTTTAAGTGTACATTGATGGCACCTCATGGTGGAATCTTCGTATTCCCTGTAGTCGGACATGCATTAATGTATATCATAGCTTTATTAATCGGTTCTATCGTTGGAGCAATCATGTTCGGACTTTTAAGAAAACCGATAGAAAGCAAGTAATTACGTTGTATGTTGTTCAAAGTTAATTCCCTAAATTTAGTTGCTATAAATGAATAAAAGAAGAAATCCTGGATGCAGTTCTTGTATTCGGGGTTTCTTCTTTTTTTGCCATTTATTGACTTTCTTGCGCAAAAAAATTATAATACAACTATAGCTATGTAAAGGAATTACAGTAGGCATATTTGAATATATTGATATATAGATGCCTGTTTTGAAAAGAAACTGAAAAGAGGAGGGAACGGCATGAGATATGAAATCAGCGAAGTTATAAAAAAAGACCAGGTTATGGAATTGGTTTTTGGTAATTGCAGTAAACCTAAAGATTTACTGGGGCGGCATTTTATTATGGAAGGACAAGTTATCTCTGCCTATCATCCCGATGCGGTAAAGATGGAAGTTATTTCAGAAGATGGGAAACACTATCCGATGGACACCGTAGAAAGACAGCCGGTATTTTCGTTGTTTCTTCCGCACAAAAGACCTTTTTATTATCAGATACATATGACATTCCATGATGGTAATACGTATATCTGTAATGATCCCTATAGTTATGAAGGACTGATTACCGAAGAAGAGGAAAAAATGTTTTCAAAGGGAATCTGGACTGAGGTATACCATAAGATGGGGTGTCATAAAGTGAAGCTTGGAGATACCGAAGGAATGTATTTTGCAGTATGGGTACCGGGCGCTAAACGTGTCAGTGTCGTTGGAGATTTTAATTTCTGGAACGGAATGCTGTATCCAATGCACAAGATGGAGAATTCTGATATTTTTGAGTTGTTTATTCCGGGACTTTCCTGTGGGCAGTTTTATAAATTTGAAGTGAAAAATGCACAGGGGGAGATCACACAGATGGTTGATCCTTATGCCGTTATGAATGAGGAAAAAGAGAGCGGTGCCTCAAGAATGTTTGATCTTAAGCGATTTCACTGGGAGGATATGAGATGGCTTTCTGAAAGATATCGAGGAAATGTTTTAAAAAGACCTATGTCTGTTTGTGAAGTACGGATCAGTGAATTGGATTCTCCGGATGAGAAGGTACAGGAAACTGTACAGGATATGGGACATACGCATATTTTACTTCGTGGAACATCAGAAGGAGAAAAATTTGGGGCGCATAAAGGCTTTTTTGAACCGGCTTTTTATGGGAATACACCCGATACAATGCGCTTTTTTGTTAACCGTTCGCATAAAAGAAATATTGGAGTTTTGTTAGAAATATCACCGGAATATTTAAGGAGAGCAGTGGACCTTTTTGAAAAGAAAAACCCGCAGGCCTTAAATTATCTTCTTGCAAATGTTCTTTTCTGGATCCGGGAATATCATATCGATGGATTTGTATTTCGAGGATTACGTGAAGGTGCTGCTGATTTTTTAACAAAGGCCAAAGAAATAATTAAAAAAGAAGACAGTAATATTTTATTTATCGGAGAGCAGACAACGGATAAAAATCTGAAAAGTTTCTTTGATTTCGAATGGAATCTGGAAATAAAGGCGGGAGTAGATAAGTATTTAAAGGCAGATATTCATAACAGGAAGAAAGAATATTTTCAGTTGTCACAGCCACTGATGAACGGAGATTTTTCTCATGCGTTATTATTACTTAATAAAGAAATTAGTATAGAGAAAAATAATCTTTTTAAAGATTCTTTCATTGACAAGAAGGCTTCTTGTGATTATGATAAGTTAACAGGAGTCAGGATGTCTTATGGTTATTTGATGGGAGTTCCAGGAAGAAAGGCATGGGACTTGCATTCACATGAGAATATTTCTTCACAGGAATATGTGAAGTCACTGCTTCGGATTTATCAGGAATATCCTGCCCTTTATGAGTACGACCCAATGCGTGCTCCTTTTGAGTGGATTAATGGGATGGATGCAGAATCTTTCGTTTTAAGTTTTATAAGAAAGTCGCCATCCGGAAGAGATAATCTGCTGTTTGTATGTAATTTTAGTGAAGAGGAGAAGAAACATTATCGGGTCGGCGTTCCGAAAAATGGTAAATATACTTTGATTTCTAATAGTGATGCGGTAGAATTCGGTGGCGAAGGCCGCGGAGAGCATCAGGAAGTGAAAGCCGTTTCGGAATGCTGGGATTTAAGACCATATTCGATTGAAATATCCGTACCGCCTCTGGCAACGTTGATTTTTAAGTTTTAAAGGGTTTTAATATATACATTTCAGTAAAGAAAAAGAAAGGTGTGTTTGTAATAATGATAAAAGAAGATTGTTTATTCTGTAAGATAGCAAAAGGAGAGATTCACTCTGCTACAGTTTATGAAGACAGCCATTTCACAGTAATTCTTGATGTGAATCCGGCAACAAAGGGACATTGTCTGATTATACCAAAGGAACATTTTGATAATATTTATGATCTGGATGGCGAGACAGCCGGAAAGTTATTTGCACTGGCTACTTGTATTGCAAGAGCAATGAAGGATGCATTAAAATGCGACGGTTTGAATCTTGTTCAGAATAATGGAGAAGTTGCGGGACAGACGGTAAATCATTTTCATCTTCACCTGATTCCTCGTTATGAGGGTGATGGACTGAATCTTAACTGGCCACAGCAGGAGATTTCAGGAGAACAGTTAGAAGAGATCAGACTGTCTATTAAGAAGTCAATCTAACAATACGGGCAGATGAATACTTTTGGAAACAAAAGTAAATAATAGAAATGAAAGAAACAGAAATAAGAAATAAGAATAGAAATACAAATAGAAATATAAATAGAAGGGAAAGAGTATGGGTAAGTTAGATTTTAAGCCGGGTAATATGTTATATCCTCTTCCGGCGGTCATGGTATCGGTAAGAGATAAAGAAGGAAAGGATAATATTATAACAGTTGCCTGGACAGGAACGGTATGTACCAATCCACCCATGCTCTACATTTCTGTTCGTCCGGAGAGACATTCTTATAAAGCGTTGCATGAAACGGGAGAGTTTGTGGTGAATCTTACTACAGAAAAGCTTGCGAAGGCTACGGATTTTTGTGGTGTTCGTTCCGGACGGGATATGGATAAGTTTGAGCAGACCGGTCTGAAAAAGGGAGAGGCAAAGAAAATCAATGCGCCTGTGATTGAAGATAGTCCGGTGAATATTGAGTGTCGTATCAGAGAAGAAGTGGCACTTGGTTCTCATACAATGTTTATAGCAGACGTTGTACATGTGACAGTAGATGATGCCTATATGGATGAGAAGGGCACGTTTCATTTGGAGAAGGCGGCACCGATTGTATATTCTCATGGAACATATTTTGGATTGGGAGAATCTTTGGGGACATTTGGATATTCTGTTCGCAAAAAGAAAAAAAAGAGAAAAAACAAATAAATTAAGATGTTTATTTTGTAACAATTTTTGATTTACAATAAACGAGAGAATATGATATAATAAAATGATTCTAGGTTTAGTTTGAATTGTGAAGAAAAGTACATATTGTTTGAGATATAAAATATCATGACAGGAATTTTTGAAACAGGATTACGATAATTTTATTTTTAATTTATTTTTTTGTATAAAATATAAAGAGTAATCTTTGGAATAGGAATTCCATTTTTTTGGTAGAGATATTTTACCTGGAATTTTATTTGATTTTACTTTAGTTTGAAAATTAGTGTTAAGAGTAATAACGTTTAGGATAGATTATAGAGGTGCAAAATGGAACAGTATATTATTAAAGGTGGTAATCCGTTAGTTGGTGAAGTTGTAATTGGTGGAGCAAAGAATGCAGCGCTTGGAATTCTGGCAGCAGCAATTATGACAGATGGAGAATGTTTAATTGATAATATGCCAAATGTCAGAGATACGAATGTTCTTTTACAGGCAATGGAAGGAATCGGAGCCCGTATTGAACGTAAAGGGGATAACGAAGTAGTGATCAGCGGAAAGGATATTGATTCTGCCGGTGATCTGATTGTAGATAATGAATATATCAGAAAGATTAGAGCATCTTATTATCTGATCGGTGCTCTTCTTGGTAAGTATAAAAAGGCGCAGGTTGTTCTTCCAGGAGGATGTGATATCGGAAGCCGTCCGATCGATCAGCATATTAAGGGATTTCGTGCGCTTGGAGCAGAAGTAAAGATTGAGCATGGGATGATTATCGCACAGGCAGAACAGCTTGTAGGTAGTCGTATTTATTTAGATGTTGTTTCTGTTGGAGCAACGATCAATATTATGATGGCAGCAGCATTGGCACAGGGGAATACCGTTATCGAGAATGCAGCTAAGGAACCACATATCGTAGATGTAGCGAACTTCTTAAACAGTATGGGCGCAGATATTCGTGGTGCGGGAACAGATGTGATTCGTATTAAAGGGGTGGAGAAGTTCCACGATACAGAATATTCTGTGATTCCGGATCAGATTGAAGCAGGAACATTTATGATGGCAGCGGCAGCTACAAGAGGAGATGTTCTGATTAAGAACGTAATTCCTAAGCATTTAGAGACGATTTCTGCAAAGCTGTCTGAGATTGGAGCACAGATTGAAGAGTCTGATGATGCGGTAAGAGTTGTGGCAACACAGCGGCTTTGCAATACACAGATTAAGACCCTTCCATATCCTGGATTCCCTACGGATATGCAGCCGCAGATGGCAATTACGCTGGGGCTTTCTACCGGAACAAGTACGATTACAGAAAGTATTTTTGAGAATCGTTTCCGTTACGTAGAAGAACTTCGCCGTATGGGTGCTAATATAAAGATGGTAGAAGGTAACACTGCGATTATTCATGGTGTTGAAAAATATACAGGAGCTACGGTGGCAGCACCGGATCTCCGCGCCGGAGCAGCGCTTGTTATTGCAGGGCTTGCGGCAGAAGGATATACAACGGTAACTCAGATTGGTTATATTAAGAGAGGGTATGAGCGATTTGATGAGAAGCTTCGTGCTCTCGGTGGCTTAATTGAAGAAGTTAATTCCGAGAAAGAAACCAATAAGTTTATTTATAAAACAGGTACTGTAAATTAAGAATTGGAGATGAGTAGTACAATGGAAAGAAGATTATTTACATCAGAATCTGTAACAGAAGGACATCCGGATAAGATGTGCGATCAGGTTTCTGACGCAATACTTGATGCATTAATGGAAAAAGACCCAATGAGTCGTGTTGCCTGTGAGACAGCTATGACAACAGGTCTTGTACTTGTCATGGGTGAGGTGACAACGAATGCTTATGTAGACATTCAGAAAATCGCTCGTGATACGATCAAAGAGATTGGATATACAAGAGGTAAATACGGTTTTGACGCAGATACATGTGGTGTTATGGTAGCCTTAGATGAGCAGTCTTCCGATATTGCTATGGGTGTTGATAAAGCACTTGAAGCAAGAGAGAATAAGATGAGCGATGAAGAATTAGAGGCAATTGGTGCCGGCGATCAGGGTATGATGTTTGGTTACGCCAGCAATGAGACAGAAGAATATATGCCATATCCTATCGCATTAGCACATAAGTTATCCAGACAGCTTACAAAGGTTCGTAAGGATGGTATATTATCTTATTTAAGACCAGATGGAAAGACACAGGTTACTGTAGAATACGACGAGAATGGTAAGCCAGATCGTTTAGATGCTGTTGTTCTTTCTACACAGCATGATCCTGATGTAACACAGGAACAGATTCATGAAGATATTAAAAAGTATGTGTTTGATCCAATTCTTCCACAGAATATGGTTGATGATAATACAAAGTTCTTTATTAACCCAACAGGAAGATTTGTAATCGGTGGACCACATGGAGACAGTGGTTTAACAGGACGAAAGATTATCGTAGATACTTATGGCGGATATGCACGTCATGGCGGTGGAGCTTTCTCCGGTAAAGACTGTACAAAGGTAGACCGTTCTGCTGCATACGCTGCAAGATATGTAGCAAAAAATATTGTTGCTGCTGGACTTGCAGATAAGTGTGAGATTCAGTTATCTTATGCTATTGGTGTAGCGCAGCCTACATCTATCATGGTAGATACTTTTGAAACAGGAAAGATTGCAGAAGAAAAACTTGTAGATATGATCCGCGAAAACTTTGACTTAAGACCAGCAGGAATTATTAAAATGCTTGACTTAAGAAGACCAATCTACAAACAGACTGCAGCTTATGGCCATTTTGGACGTAATGATCTGGATCTTCCATGGGAAAGACTTGATAAAGTAGAAACTCTGAAGAAGTATTTATAAAATGTATCGTGTTTAACACAGACGAGAATTCTGCAATACTATATTACATTTGTGCTGTCGGGATGCGTGGGGAGTGTTTCATCACTTCTCTATTTGACCAGAAGCTGCAAATGGCAATATAATATTGTGGAATTTTTGTTTATTTGGCGTAGGAGGATTTTGTAAGATTTATGCAGCATAGTAATGTGCTTGTTTGTAAAGAAATGTAAAGCAGGAACTTTTTAATAAGTTGAAAATTTTGTGTTAAAAAATAAACAATTTTTTTCGAAAAGTTTATTTACGAATGTATTTTAAAATGGTATAGTGTGTAGGTAATTATGGATGGTATTCGTTAGCGAAACCATACCGCATGTAACTGACAGGTATTGAGCTTATATCCTTTAGGAATAAGACTCGGAGTATCACCATGCGAAAGGCAGGGTGATAAATATGAGAACAGGAATTATAGGTGCAGGGAAAGTTGGGTGTTCCCTTGGTAAGTATTTCAGATTGAATAATCTGGAAGTAACAGGATATTACGATGTGAATGAGAATCTTGCAAAAGAAGCGGCAGATTTTACAGCGACAGCTTTTATAAAAGATTTAGACACAATTGTAAAAGAAAGTGATACTCTGTTTCTTACTGTTCCTGATGATCTGATTACGATTGTATGGAATCAGATTAAGGATATGTCCCTTGAGGGAAAGTTTATATGTCATTGCAGTGGTGCCTTATCATCCGGAGATGCATTTCCAGGAATCGATAAGTGTGGTGCTTTCGGATATTCTGTCCATCCGCTCTTTGCAGTCAGCGATAAGTACAATTCTTACAAAGAGCTATCACATGCGTATTTTGTAATAGAAGGCGATGAGAGACATCGGGAAGACGTTGCCGGGATTTTCAGAAATCTTGGAAATGAGGTGTGTTATATTGCAGCCGAAGATAAAGTAAAATATCATTGTGCTGCCGCCGTATGCAGTAACCATGTGGTTGCGCTTATACAGGAAAGCTTAAGTTTGATGCAGGAGTGCGGATTTAACGAAGAGAGTGCGCTTAAAGCATTAGCTCCGATCATGCTTGGAAATATACAGCATATCGTGGAGAAAGGAATGGTAAACAGTCTGACCGGGCCAGTAGAAAGAGCCGATGTAAAGACCGTAGAGAAACATTTAAACTGTCTTAATAAAAGTCAGCAGATACTCTATTGTCTTTTGTCAGAAATTCTCATTTCTATAGGGGAAAAGAAAAATCCGGAAAGAGATTACGGAAAGCTAAAAGACATTCTCGATCATAAGCAGTACTGTAATATTGATGAACAGTAAATCAGGAGGGGTATTAATGAAGAACACAGTAACAACTTTTCAGGCAATGAAAGATAAAGGCGAAAAAATTTCCATGCTGACAGCATATGATTATTCCACAGCAAAGTTAGAAGATGCTGCCGGAATTAACGGAATCTTAGTAGGGGATTCTCTTGGTAATGTTGTTTTAGGATATGATACAACAATCCCTGTAACAGTAGAGGATATGATCCATCATGGAGCTGCAGTTGCAAGAGGTGCAAAGAATTCTTTAGTTGTAGTAGATATGCCATTCCTTTCTTATCAGACTTCCGTTTATGATGCGGTTGTAAATGCCGGAAAGATTATGAAAGAGACACAGTGTGACTGTGTGAAATTAGAAGGTGGAAAGAGCGTATGTCCACAGATTAAGGCGATTACAGATGCTTCTATTCCAGTAATGGCACATATTGGACTGACTCCACAGTCTGTCAATGCATTTGGTGGATTTAAAGTACAGGGGAAAACATTAGAAGCTGCACAGCAGTTGATTGAAGATGCGAAAGCGGTAGAAGAAGCAGGGGCATTTGCGGTTGTTTTAGAGTGTGTTCCGGAAAAGCTTGCCCGTAAAGTAACAGAGGCAATTCATATTCCTACGATTGGAATTGGAGCAGGAGCAGGCTGCGATGGACAGATTCTTGTTTATGCGGATATGTTATCTATGTTTTCTGATTTTTCACCAAAGTTTGTAAGAAGTTTTGCAAATGTAGGAGAGATTATGTCACAGGCATTTAAAGAATATGATGCTGCAGTAAAAGACAGTTCTTTCCCGGCACAAGAACATACATTTAAGATAGATGAAGAAGTGTTAGATAAGCTTTACTAAATGCCAAGGTATTTTGAATAAAAAGAAGGATAATAAGATCATGGAAAAAGTATATACAATAAAAGAAGTAAGAGAACAAGTAAAAGCATGGAAAAAAGAAGGTCTGAGTGTTGGACTGGTACCTACAATGGGATACCTTCATGAAGGACATGCCAGCCTGATTCAAAAAGCAGTAGAACAGAATGACAAAGTTGTAGTCAGTGTATTTTTAAATCCGACACAGTTTGGACCAACAGAGGATTTAGAGGCTTATCCAAGAGATTTTGAAGCAGACTGTAAACTCTGTGAGTCCATTGGAGCTGCTTTAGTATTTCATCCGGAACCATCTGAAATGTATGCATCCGATTTCTGCACTTGGGTAGATATGGATGTTCTGTCTAAAACATTGTGTGGAAAGAGCAGACCGATTCATTTCAGAGGAGTATGTACAGTTGTAAGTAAGCTCTTTAATATTGTGACACCGGATCGCGCATATTTTGGACAAAAAGATGCGCAGCAGCTGGCAATTATCCGTCGTATGGTAAGAGATTTAAATATGGATATTGAAATAGTAGGATGTCCAATCGTCCGCGAAGAGGATGGATTAGCAAAAAGCTCCAGAAATACTTATTTAAATGAAGAAGAAAGAAAAGCTGCTTTAATTTTAAGTAAGTCAGTTGCTCTTGGAAAGAAAATGGTAGCAGATGGAGAGACATCCGCTACAGTAGTAAAAGAGGCGATGATTAAGAAAATCGAGTCTGAGCCAATGGCTAAGATTGATTATGTAGAAGCGGTAGATGGATTGTCCATGCAGCCAGTAGAAGAAATCAAAGCACCGGCCCTGGTAGCTATGGCTGTTTATATCGGAAAGACAAGACTCATCGATAACTTTATTGTAGAAGAATAGTTATCGCCGCGTGTGGCTAAAGATTTTATCAGAGTTTATGTGAGATTATTTCGGAGGAATAAATATGCAGATTACAATGTTACAGGGAAAGATTCACAGAGCAACTGTTACACAGGCAGAGCTTGATTATGTAGGCAGTATCACAGTAGATGAGGATTTACTTGATGCAGCCGGAATTAAAGAATATCAGCTGGTTCAGATTGTGGATGTAAATAATGGAAATCGTTTTGAGACTTATACAATTGCCGGTGAAAGAGGCAGTGGAGTTATGTGTTTAAATGGTGCAGCAGCAAGATGCGTCAGTGTGCATGATAAGATTATTCTTATGGCATACGCACAGATGACTCCAGAAGAAGCCAAAGAAAATAAGCCGAATGTTGTATTTGTAGATGATGAGAATAAAATCAGTCGTGTTACAAATTATGAAAAACACGGTCGTTTATTCGACATGGAGAGGTTAGGATAAAAATGTTAAAAGGAAAAACTGTCGTTTTAGGGGTAACTGGAAGTATTGCAGCATATAAAATTGCAAGTCTTGCAAGTATGCTCGTAAAACAGCACTGCGATGTTCATGTAATTATGACAAAGAACGCAACGAACTTTATCAATCCAATCGCATTCGAGACATTAACAAATAATAAATGTCTGGTAGATACATTTGATAGAAACTTTCAGTTTCATGTAGCGCATGTTTCGCTGGCGCAAAAGGCTGATGTGATGATGATCGCACCGGCTTCTGCTAATATTATTGCGAAACTGGCACATGGGATTGCGGATGATATGTTAAGTACAACAGCTCTGGCCTGTAGTGCAAAGAAGATCATATCTCCAGCGATGAATGTCCATATGTTTGAAAATCCAATTGTACAGGACAATTTAAACATATTGAAAAAGTATGATATGGAAGTGGTGGAGCCGGCAGTAGGCTATCTTGCATGTGGAGATACCGGTGCGGGAAAGATGCCAGACCCGGAAGTTCTATTTGAATATATTCTAAGAGAAATTGCCTGCGAAAAAGATTTAAAAGGTAAGAAGATCATGGTAACTGCAGGACCAACACAGGAGGCAATCGATCCGGTACGTTATATCACCAATCATTCCACAGGAAAGATGGGATATGCGATTGCAAAGAGGGCAATGCTGCGTGGTGCGGATGTAACACTTATCTCCGGTCCGGTTGCATTAAATCCAGTTCCATTCGTGAAGATGGTTTCCGTAGTTACAGCACAGGATATGTTTGAAGCAGTGAGTAACAGTTTTTCTGAACAGGATATTCTGATAAAATCGGCGGCAGTCGCAGATTATCGCCCGGCTGTTGTCAGCGATGAGAAGGTAAAAAAGAAAGATGGCGATATGGCGATCGCTCTTGAACGAACAACCGATATTCTTGGTCATGTGGGAGAGCATAAAAAGCCGGAACAGATTATTTGTGGATTTTCCATGGAAACACAAAATATGCTTGAAAATTCCCGAAAGAAATTAAAGAAAAAACATCTTGATTTAATCGTAGCGAACAATCTAAAAGAAAAAGGTGCAGGTTTTGGAACAGACACCAACAGGGTTACACTTATTTCAGAAAAGGAAGAAAAAAGTCTGGAACTTATGTCAAAGGAAGAAGTGGCAGATGAAATTTTAGACTATATTCTTCAGATGAATCAGGTGAAATAAAGAATACACGAAATCGAAGAAGATGATTATGTAAAATTGCTTTATAGATTATGTGGCAAATACTCTCTGTATTTGTTTCTTATTCTAAAAAGAAAGTATTACATAGTGATTTTCTTCGATTTTTGCTTTTGAGAATATGGAGTAGATATTATATAAAATATTTTCATGTTCTTGTTAAAGCAATGTTTGCTTTATTGATATAATTTCCATCATATAAGCTTTATGGTTTGTTTTACCTAAAAACTAAAATTTTTATAAAATATTTAAGAAATATGGTTTACTTTTTGAAAAGTTGTGTTTTAAAAAACAATTTATGTTATAATTACATCAGAAAAATAAATGAAAAGAGTATTGTCGGGGAAGGCAGCATAATTGGGATTTTCTATTGTCAAAAATTATAGAAGACCACAATACTGTGTGGGCGAAAAGTACTCCTGTTGCAGGCGGACTTTCCTTCACATAAAAGTTACAGGGAAGCCAGCAAAGAATGGAGAGGTGTTTATGAAGAATGTTTTGATAATAGAGGATGAGCGAACCGTTGCAGAACTGGAAAGGGATTATTTAGAAATCAATTCTTTGAAAGTATCGATTGAAGAAACAGGTGAAGGGGGATTAAAGAGAATATTAAAGAATGATATTGATCTGGTCATCCTGGATCTGATGCTTCCGGATATGGATGGATTTGAAGTTTGCAGAAAGATACGTCGAAGAACAGATATACCGATTCTTATCGTATCTGCGAAGAAAAGTGATATTGATAAGATAAGGGGATTGGGTATAGGAGCAGATGATTATATTACGAAGCCATTTAGTCCGAATGAGCTGGTGGCAAGAGTAAAGGCACATTTGAATCGTTACATAAGGCTGACCAGAAAACGTAGTGATGAAAATGAATATATTGAATATCCTGGCTTGAAGATTGATCGGACTGCCCGTCGGGTTTTTGTTGATGGGGAAGAAAGATGCTTCACGACAAAGGAGTTTGATCTACTTACTTATCTTGCTACGCATCCGAATCATGTATTTTCTAAAGACGAGTTATTCAGTGCCGTATGGGGAATGGATTCCATGGGTGAGATTGCAACGGTGACAGTTCATATTAAAAAAATACGAAAGAAAACAGAGAATAGTAATGTAAAAACAGGTTATATTGAGACTGTATGGGGGGCAGGCTATCGCTTTCGTGTTCTGAATGGGAAAGTAGACGAAGAAAAGGAAAGTGTTATTAACGCGATTTGATTTTGATGTTTTAAATAGGTATAATAAGAAGGACAAAAAGACAGAAAGAAAAGAGGAGTAATGGAAAAACATGGTAAAGAAAAAGAGAGTTCCGATTATATTTGAAGATGATGCGATTATCGTATGCGAGAAACCTGCCGGTATGCCGGTACAGAGCGATCATACAAGAGATCTGGATGTCCTTACCACATTAAAACACCATATTTTTGAAGAACAGGCAGGCGAAGAAGAACCTTACCTTACTGTTGTACATCGCTTAGATAGACCAGTAGGAGGATTGATGGTTCTTGCTAAGACCAAAGAGGCGGCAGCAAGTTTAAGTAAACAGATTCAAGAGTTTGAATTTGAAAAAAATTATCAGGCAGTGGTGTGCGGTAATCTTAAAGAAGATTTTGGAACTTTTGAAGATTATCTTTTAAAAAATGGAAAAACGAATAAGACAGAAGTTGTAAAAGCAGGAACTCCTGATGCAAAGAAGGCAGAACTTGATTATGAATTGATTGACTGTATTGAGACCAAAGAAGGTATACTCACATGGGTGCTTGTTATTCTTCACACAGGCCGTCATCATCAGATTCGAGTACAGTTTGCTTCTCGTGGACTGGGGCTTTATGGTGATACAAAGTATAATCCGGCTTTCCAGAAAACGAAGAAGAAGTATACAGAGATTGGATTATACTCTACAAGATTATCCTTCCTTCATCCGGTTACGGGAGAAAGAATGACATTTAAGACAGAACCATGTGGAGAAGCGTTTGAAAAGATGGATGTGGAGGCTTTTTAAGTCTCCATATTCTTGACAAATCAGAGGACTTATTTTACAATAAAAAACAGACTGACAGCGTGGATTGTTGCGGAAATTTAAGCAGCAATCCTTTATATTTGCCTGAGGTATTCAGCAGGTATTCCAGGTATTCATAGAAAGGAAATATTATGGCTAAGGAAAAGAAGCTTGTAGAAGCAATTACACCAATGGATAAAGATTTTGCCCAGTGGTATACAGACGTAGTAACAAAGGCAGAGTTAATCTCTTATTCTAACGTAAGAGGATGTATGATCATTCGTCCAAGAGGATATGCAATCTGGGAGAATATTCAGAAGCAGTTAGATGCAAGATTTAAAGAAACAGGAGTAGATAATGTATATCTTCCAATGTTAATTCCTGAGAGCCTTTTACAGAAAGAAAAAGATCATGTAGAAGGTTTTGCACCAGAGGTAGCCTGGGTAACTCATGGCGGAGAAGAGAAACTTTCCGAAAGACTTTGCATACGTCCTACATCAGAAACTTTATTCTGTGATCATGTAAAGGACATCGTTCATTCTTATCGCGACCTTCCAGTTGTATACAATCAGTGGTGTTCCGTACTTCGTTGGGAAAAGACTACTCGTCCATTCCTTCGTTCTTCTGAATTCTTATGGCAGGAAGGACATACTTTCCATGCAACAGCAGAAGAAGCAAAAGAAAGAACAGAGCAGATGCTTAATGTATATGCAGATTTCTGTGAGAACGTTTTAGCGATTCCATTAGTAAAAGGAAAAAAGACAGACAAAGAAAAATTTGCAGGTGCAGAAGCTACTTATACAATTGAAGCATTAATGCATGATTGTAAAGCTTTACAGTCCGGTACAAGCCATAACTTCGGTAACGGATTCGCAAAAGCATTTGGCATTGAATATACAAATAAAGAGAATAAGCTTTCTCCTGTATATGAGACATCCTGGGGAATGTCTACACGTATTATTGGTGCGATCATCATGGTACATGGAGATGACAGCGGACTTGTATTACCTCCAAGAATCGCTCCGGTACAGACAATGATCATCCCAATTCAGCAGAAAAAAGAAGGTGTATTAGACAAGGCATTTGAAATTCGTGATATGCTCAAGTCCAACTTCTCTGTAAAAGTAGATGATTCCGATAAATCTCCGGGATGGAAGTTCAGCGAACAGGAAATCCAGGGAATTCCTACACGTATCGAAATTGGACCTAAGGACATCGAAAAAGGTCAGGCAGTTATCGTTCGTCGTGATACAAGAGAAAAGATTGTCACACCAATCGAAAAGATTGAAGAAACTTTAGCAGAAGTTCTTGAGACAATGCAGAATGATATGTATAACAAGGCAAAAGCACATCTTGAGAAGAATACACACATCGCACATAACTGGGAAGAATTTAATGATATCCTTGAGAATCAGCAGGGATTCATCCGCGCAATGTGGTGTGGAGAAAGAGAATGTGAAGAAGCCATCAAAGACGAGAATGGTGCAACAACACGTTGTATCCCATTTGTACAGGCAAAACATTCTGATGTATGTGTACATTGCGGAAAACCAGCAAAATGTGAAGTATACTTTGGAAAAGCATACTAAATACTAATTTGTAGATTTTGTGTAGACGAAAAAAGAAATAATGCCCTATCCCATCTGCTCTGTAGTCGCTGTGTTTAAAATGCTTATTCGCATCTTAAACACGCTCCGAAGCCGCATCTGGGATAGGGCATTATTTCTTTTTTCTGACTATCCTAAATCCACAGTTGGTGAGAATGGGGGATTAAATACTAATTTGAGGGAGAGGGGAATACTCAGAAGGCTATGGTTTTATTTGGAATAAAAATATCCAGAAGGGAATATCTTCTCCTGAACAATTGTAGTTAATCTTCTAAAGAAAAAAGAATACTTATAACTATTCTTTTTTCTTTATCATAGTTTTCTTACAATTCAGCATAAAATTTTATTTCAGCGGCTGTCTGGCTTTGATAACAAATAGCAAATTAGTGATTTATGTTGGAAAGAGAAGGGGATTCTCCAGAAGATAATGATTTTTAATTAAAGAACTATTTTGCCACAAGAAAATAGCAAGGGATACCGACAAAAGAAATAGAAATCCTTATATAAATCTCAGTTTCTTCAGAAGTCTATGATTTTCATTAGAATGAACATCTCCAAAGGGGATACTTTCTTACTCGATTGTATAAAAATTATATTTATCTATTCCTACCTTATGGGGAATTTCTCTCTGGTTAACTCTCATAGCCTTCTGGGCAATCCCCTTATTCATCCTCAAATCCAAATACTAATTTCCATCTGGAGCCAAAGAACAGAAAACCAGAAATTTAATGTAGAAGAAAAAGTGATGTCGGAGCCAGTAAAAATGCCGAACAGGCATTTTCTACGCCGCGACTATCTTCACTTTTTCTTCTACATTAAATTTCTGGTTTTCGTTTCTTTAATCCATTAAATTATTTAAACAGCGGAGCTAATGCAGCAGCTAATTCATCTTTGATTGCCTGAGCTTCTGCAAGATCCTTTCCAAGTGTGGTGAAGTAGGTCTTAATCTTAGGTTCTGTACCAGATGGACGAACAACAACAGTTGCGCCGTTATCGAGTCCATATGTCAGTACGTTAGCAGATGGAAGACCGGTAGCTTCTGTGTTCTTGTAATCTGTTACACTGACAACCTTTCTTTCTCCGATTGCTGCAGGTGGGTTGTCACGAAGTTCCTGCATGATGCCAGCCATCTTATCCATACCTGTAAGTCCAGGGAATTCGAAGCTGTCTACAACATTTAAGTAACGGCCGTATTCTGCATAAATCTCTTCCAGTCTCTGTTTTAAAGAGCTTCCGATACTTCTGTAGTAAGCAGCCATCTCACAGATGAGCATGGAGCTGATTACAGCATCTTTATCACGAACGTAAGGTCCTGCTAAGTAACCATAACTCTCTTCAAATCCAAAGATGAATCGGTCTACTTCTCCGGCAGCTTCTAAGGAAGCAATCTGGTCACCGATCCACTTAAATCCTGTAAGTACATTTCTCATCTCTACGCCATAATGAGAAGCAACGGCTTCTGCAAGTGGTGTGGAAACGATTGACTTCACTGCAACAGCCTTTTCAGGGAGTGTACCTAATTCCTTACGTCCTGCACATATGTAATCAAGAAGCAGAACACCCATCTCATTACCTGATACAAGTTCATAAGAGCCGTCAGGACACTTCATGGCAATGCCGACACGATCAGCATCAGGATCGGTAGCGAGCATCAGGTCTGCATCGGATTCTTTTGCAAGTTCAAGACCGAGTTTTAAGGCTTCAAAAATCTCCGGATTAGGATAGCTGCATGTTGTAAAATATCCGTTAGGATATTCCTGTTCAGGAACGATAGTGATATCTGTGATACCAATGTCATTTAAAACTCTTGTTACAGGAACAAGACCGGAACCGTTCAGTGGGCTGTATACCAGCTTAAGACCGGCAGTCTTACAAAGACCTGGACGAACCTGACGTGCTTCGATAGCTTCATAGAATGCGTTCTTACAATCATCTCCTACAAAGCGGATGAGTCCCTGCTCAACACCTTCTGCAAAAGAAATGTATTTTGCCCCGTTAAGAACATCAGTCTTCTGAATCTCTTCGTATACGATAGCAGCCGCATCATCAGTCATCTGGCATCCGTCAGGACCATAAGCCTTATAACCGTTATACTTAGCCGGGTTATGAGATGCAGTAACCATGATACCTGCATTACACTCATAATAGCGTGTAGCAAAAGAAAGTGCAGGAACTGGCATCAATGCATCATAGATACGAACCTTAATTCCGTTAGCGGCGAGAACGGCAGCAGCAGTTTTGGCAAAAACATCACTTTTAATACGGCTGTCGTAGCTGATGGCAACTGTCTGGTTACCACCCTGTGTCTTTACCCAGTTGGCGAGACCCTGTGTAGCCTGACGTACTACATAGATGTTCATACGGTTAGTTCCGGCGCCAAGAACACCTCGAAGGCCGGCAGTTCCAAACTTCAGTGCAACTGCAAAACGGTCTTTAATCTCGTCATCATTTCCCTCGATGCCGGCAAGCTCAGGATGAAGATCACTATCTTCAAGGTCAGCAGCAAGCCAGCGTTTGTACTCGTCTAAATACATGTTGTAACTCCTTCCAATGTTAAATGTTAGTGCTTTATAAAAGCTTATTTTATGTATCTAATTTTACCATAACAGGTACTATTTATCAAGGTGAAATTATGTATACTTTTGGAAAAGAAAACGAAACATGACAGGTAAGAAAGAGAAAATACATCTCTTGTTTTAATTATCGTTAAAATTAAAAAATAGTTCACAAAGATAAGTATTTCTGTGGTATTATATAAAATACGTGGCATTTGTGGTATCACAGGAGTCATAATTTAAGAAAAGAAAGGGAGAAGCCTTCTTAATTTAAATTTATATTTATATTTAAATTTATAGGATAGAATTCTACAAGCTGATAAGATAAGCGAAGAAGAGAGACATAAAGACAGACATTAATATAGAGAAGAATGTCGAGGCATTCTTGAATTTATCCTATGTAATTATAGTAATTATAGAATGTAATTATAGAAGGCAGATTAACTATGGCAGAAAAAATTATTGCAGTTTCCGCAGGAAGAGAAATCACAGAAACAGAATTTAACGAATTTTTAAGCAAGCTTCCAGAACAGCAGCAGGCTTATGTAGCAACAGAAGAAGGAAGAAAGCAGGCTTTAACTCAGTATGCAAACTACTTCTTATTTGAGAAACTCGGATATGACAAGAAGTATGATCAGGATGAAGCTTTTATTGCTACAATGGAAGCTGTGAAGAGAGAACTTTTAGGTCAGTATGCGTTAACTCAGGAGATTAAAGATATCCAGGCAACACAGGAAGAGTGTGAGGCATATTATAACGAGCATAAAGCAATGTTCGTAAAAGAAGCAAAGGCTACAGCAAAGCACATTCTTACAGAAACAGAAGAAGAAAGTAAGAAAGTATTAGAAGAAATCGAAAGTGGTGCTAAGACATTTGAAGATGCTGCAAAGGAATATTCCAAATGCCCATCAAAAGCACAGGGCGGAAGTCTTGGAACATTTGGACGCGGACAGATGGTAAAAGAGTTTGATGAAGCGGTATTTACTGCAGAAGTTGGTAAGATCATCGGACCGGTAAAGACAGACTTCGGTTATCATTTAATCTGTGTAGATGAGCTGACAGGTGGAGAACAGTCTGAATTTGCAGAAGTATACCCACAGATTATGCAGCAGCTTACAACAGAGGCACAGAACAAGAAGTATATGGAAGTACGCCAGGCAATGATTGAAAAATACGGTCTTGAATTCAAATGATGTTAGGGTTATAATAAGTTCGTATAACTTAGGGCGATGCGACCACACATCGACAACTGCACAAGCAGATATTTATATTTATGGAGGTTAATAATTATGGCATTAGTATCAGCAAAAGAGATGCTTCAGAAAGCAAAAGCAGGACATTATGCAGTAGGACAGTTCAATATCAATAACCTTGAGTGGACAAAAACAATCCTGTTAACAGCAGAAGAATGTAAATCCCCAGTTATTTTAGGTGTATCCGAAGGTGCGGGCAAATACATGGCAGGATACAAAACTGTTGTAGGTATGGTAAACGGAATGTTAGAAGAGTTAAACATTACAGTACCTGTAGCACTTCATCTTGATCATGGTTCATATGAAGGAGCTAAGAAGTGTATTGAAGCTGGATTCTCCAGTATCATGTTTGACGGTTCTCATCTTCCATTTGAAGAGAACGTAGAGAAGACAAAAGAATTAGTAGCAATCTGTAACGAAAAAGGAATGTCTCTCGAAGCAGAAGTTGGTTCTATCGGTGGAGAAGAAGATGGTGTTGTAGGAATGGGCGAATGTGCAGATCCTCAGGAATGTAAAGCCATCGCTGACCTTGGTGTAACAATGTTAGCAGCAGGTATCGGTAACATCCATGGTAAGTACCCTGCAAACTGGGCTGGATTACAGTTTGATGTATTAGATGATATTCAGAAGTTAACAGGAGAAATGCCTCTCGTATTACACGGTGGTACAGGAATTCCTGAAGATATGATCAAAAAAGCAATCTCTCTTGGTGTTTCTAAGATCAATGTAAACACAGAGTGTCAGATCGCTTTCGCAGAAGCTACACGTAAATATATCGAAGCAGGTAAAGACTTAGAAGGAAAAGGATTTGACCCTCGTAAGTTATTAGCTCCTGGTGCAGAAGCAATCAAAGCTACTGTAAAAGAAAAGATGGGAATCTTCGGTTCTATCGGAAAAGCTGAATAATTAAATAGGAATTTTCTATAGACAAGGGATACGCTCCCAAAGAAAGAAGAACCCCTATATTGTGACTCTATCGCTGTGGGTTGAATGTTCGCTTCAAGGCTCGCATTCAATCCTCGCTCTAAGGCCACAAATATAGGGGGTTCTTCTTTCTTTGGGAGCTGTTTTTTGCTGGGGATGAAATTACTATTTACTATTTGGAGTGCTTTAAGATATCGCTACAATGAATACAGTAGCCTTCTGCTCCCTCCCCTTCTCTCCCCAAAGACTATTTCATTCATTCCATGTGAAGCCAAAACACAGAAAAAAGAAATACTGCCCCATCCCAGATGCGGCTTCGGAGCGTGTTTAAGATGCGGATGAGCATCTTAAACACAGCGACTACAAAGCAGATGGGATAGGGCATTATTTCTTTTTTCGTCTGTTTTTTTCAATTAAATTAATTCAGTCGACCATATATTTTGGTTTCTTCATAGAGCCAATCGGCCAGTTCGTCATTATAATCTTCTGGCAGGCATCGCCATGTCCAGTTTCCGCCCAGTGTAGAAGGTGTATTCATTCTGCCTTCTACTCCAAGTCCAAGAAAATCCTGCATCTGCATAATCGCAGTATCGGCAACACTTGCCCAGGCACAACGCATCATACCAATATGATAACCTTCTTCTTTTGTAAGGCGAAGGTAACGAATGGCATTGTTTTGGAATTCTTCCGGAGCGGTTTCAAACCAGCCAAGGATGGTATCATTATCGTGTGTTCCTGTGTATACAATGCAATTATTTGGATAACAGTGTGGAAGATAACCGGAACCGGTATCTCTGCTGTCAAAAGCAAATTCGAGGACTTTCATTCCTGGAAATCCAGTAGCTGCTAAAAGCTGTTTTACGGAGTCTGTTAAGAATCCGAGATCTTCTGCAATAATAGGCAGTTTGCCAAGTTTGTTCTCGATCGTAGTGAATAAATCCATGCCAGGTCCTGGTTTCCAATGTCCATTTTTGGCGGTGGAATCACCATATGGAATGGCATAGTATTCATCAAATCCGCGGAAGTGGTCGATGCGGATCACATCGTAGATTTTTGACTGGTAAGCAATACGGTTTACCCACCATTGGTACCCGGTTTCTTTCATGTAGTCCCAGTTGAAAAGAGGGTTGCCCCAAAGCTGACCGTCAGCGGAAAATCCGTCAGGTGGGCATCCGGCAACTTCGATTGGACAAAGGTTTTCATCAAGCTGGAATTCTTCCGGGTGTGCCCAAACGTCAGCGCTGTCGTAAGAAACATAAATAGGCAGATCACCAATAATTTTTATATTATTTTCTTCTGCATGTGCTTTTAACTTGTCCCATTGATAGAAAAATAAAAACTGTACCTTTTTCCAGAACAGGATTTCATCGGTAAGTTCCTGGTGGATGGCTTCAAGAGAATCTTTTTCTCTTTTCTGGAGAGTTTCCGGCCACTCTTTCCAGGATTGACCGCCATGGTAATCTTTAATCGACATATACAATGCATAATCATCTAACCAGAATTTCTGTTCTTTACAGAATTTTTGAAATTGTTCGGAAAGTACTCCGGCTATACGGGAGCAGGCTGTTTTTAAGACAGTAAATTTATGACCGTAAAGCAGACCGTAATCTACTGCAGCCGGCTGATCGCCCCAGGAGAGAGAAGCATATTCTTCTTCTTGTAACAGCCCTTCTTCTTTTAAATCATCAAAGTCAATCATATATGGATTGCCGGCATAGGAGGAGAAAGACTGATAAGGAGAATTCCCATATCCTGTTGGACATATCGGAAGAATCTGCCAGTATGTCTGTCCGGCACGATGTAAAAATTGTATAAAATCACGCGCGCACTGTCCTAGTGTTCCAACTCCGTAAGGGGAAGGAAGGGAAGTGATCGGCATTAGTATTCCTGCGGTTCTCATAAGAGACCTCCTATTTTTTCTATTTTAATTCTTTAATTCTTTAACTCTTTAATTTTTTAATTCCATGACACTTTCACCTTCAATTAAATGAAATGGTGTTGTTTTATGTGTTGCATGATAAGGATAATTAATTCGCTGCAGCATCAGGTCAACTCCCTTTTTAGCAAGCTGTGTTGTGTCCTGCTGTACGGTTGTAAGGCGAGGTACGCAGTATCTGGAAAGTGCGATACCATCATATCCGACGATGGAAATGTCTTCGGGCACTCTTTTTCCCATGTCATAGATTGCACGCATTGTTCCAAGGGCAATTAGATCACTCATTGCAAAAATAGCAGTGATAGCAGTATTACGGTTTAGAAGCCGCATGGCCGCCTGGTAGCTCTTTTCCATGGAAAAGCGGCAAGGCTCATATTGCAGTCGCTGGTTAAATGAAAGTTTGCTGTTTTTAAACCCCCATTTTGCACCGGTAAATCTTCGAAAGCTAATCTCAGTTTCCGTCAGGTTACCGCCGATAACACCAATAGATGTATGCCCTTTTTTTGCCAGATATTCGATGACTGCCTGTGCAGCCTGTTCATCACAGGTTGTTAAAGAAGAAAGATTATCAAAGTCCAAATCGCTGCTGTTGTTGGTCAATAAAAGGCAGGGGATGTGGATGTGGGCAAAATCTTCTTTAAAATATTCTAAGTTACCGCCTAAGAAAACGATTCCTTTTGGATTGCGGTTGCGGCAAAGCTGGATTGCATAGTTTACTTCATTGGCATCTTCATCTATATAATAGGTAGAAACATTTTCTCCATTCTTTAAGAAGAGAGACTGCATCTGTTCTACAATGTCGGCAAATAGCAGGTTAGAGGTTCCTTTTACAATAAGAATAACAGAGGAACTGGACTGCATTTTCAGATGTCGGGCATTGCTGTTTGGCTGGAAATTATTTTCTTCAATTACGCTCAATATTTTCTTTCTGGCCTTTTCGCTGACATCTGGGTGATTATTTAAAACCCGGGATACGGTTCCAATACCGTATCCCGATAAACGAGCAATATCTTTGATTGTCATACGCATTACCTTCCAAATAAATGATATGTAATATATTACCCCTTAACTGCGCCTGCCGCAACACCTTTAATAATATATTTCTGGCAGCTTAAGTAGAATACAATAACAGGGATAACTGCCATGATCAGGCACGCCATGATGGCACCCATATCTACTCGTCCATAACTTCCCTTCATGTACTGGATGATGATGGAGATTGTTTTGTATTTCTTAATGTCAAGAATCAGGTATGGAAGAAGGAAGTCGTTCCAGATCCACATTGCTTCAAGAATACCTACAGAAATATATGTTGGTTTCATAATTGGAAGGACAACAGAGAAGAAAGTACGGATAGGATTACATCCGTCAATCATAGCTGCTTCCTCGATTTCAACAGGGATAGACTTTACAAAGCCGCAGAACATAAATACGGCAAGTCCGGCACCAAATCCCAGATAAACAATAATGAGTCCCCATGGAGTATTTAATCCAAGTGTATCAGCAGTTCCTGATAAAGTGAACATGACCATCTGGAAAGGAATTACCATGGAAAATACGCATAAAAGGTAAATTAATTTTGTAATCTTGTTCTGTACGCGGGTAATGTACCAAGCACACATGGAACAGCATACGAGGATAACGATAACAGAGAGAACGGTAATAAATACGGTCCAGCCTACTGCTTTAATAAAGTCATATTTTGTGATACTGGTTAAATAGTTTTCAAGACCTACATAACTTTTTTCATTTGGAAGTTTAAATGGCTCTAAACTGATGAATGCTTTCTTTTTAAAGGAGTTCATCAAAACGATTAAAATTGGTGAGACAAATAATATGGAAATAAGGGTGAAAAATATGGTTGCAAAAATACCACTTGTTTTATTTTTCATTATTGCTGTACCTCCTTGCTCTTAGTAGCATAAAGCTGAATCATACCGATAGCGACAACGATGATAAAGAAGATAACCGCTTTTGCCTGACCGACACCCTCATATCCGACACGACCGTAGAAGGTATCGTAAATATTCAGTGCCATCATTTCTGTCTGATGCATCGGTTCACCGCCTGTCAGGGACAGGTTCTGGTCAAAGAGTTTAAATGAGTTTGTAATTGTTAAAAATGTACAGATTGTAATAGAAGGCATCATGTTTGGAATCGTAACATGAATAAGACGCTGCCATTTATTTGCTCCGTCAATCATGGCAGCCTCATTTAAGGAGCCAGGAATTGCCTGAAGTCCGGCAATGTAAACGATCATCATGTAACCAATCTGCTGCCAGCATATTAAAATGACAAGACCCCAGAAACCAAGCTTTGTACTTAATTTCAGTGCCAGGTCAAATTTTTCAAAAATACCATCAAAGATTAACTGCCAGATATAACCGAGTACGATACCACCGATTAAGTTAGGCATAAAGAATATAGTACGGAAAATGTTTGTGCCTTTGATTTTCTGTGTCAGTGCAAGTGCGATAGCAAAGGCAAGAACGTTGATTAAAATTAAAGTTACAACAGCAAAAACTGCTGTAAAGCCAAATGCATGAGTAAATGTATTGTCTTTAAATGCTTCTACATAATTAGATAAGCCCACGAAAGAGGCATCTCTGATTGTAGTAAATTTGCAAAATGATAAGTAAATACCTTCGATGAAAGGAACGATGAAGCCGATGATAAATGCTGCGAATGTAGGAAGTACAAAAATCGGCCAGTATTTTTTAATGGACTTTTCCATAGTAGCAATAGCCTCCTTAAAAAATACAGGGAGGACGGTATGTCCACCCTGCATCTGAGATATGTTTATAAGTTTTTGTTTCGATTTGTATTTAAACTGTTTTAAATAGAGGAGAGTTTAAACTTGTTATAAAAAGTTATTTTGTAGCGGCAGCGGCTTCTTTAGCCCATCCGTCAACAAATGCAGTCTGTACTAACTTCCAGTTTGCATCTGTCTGGTCTGCTGCATAAGTAGTAAGTGCAGAACCTAAGTCGTTCTTCCACTGTTCAGATGGCATTGTAGAGAATGTCCAGTCTACAGGAGTATAACCTTTTTCCATGTAGTCGTTTGCGATGTTAACCAGTGGGTTTTCAGATTCTAAGTTGTTTTTGAAAGGAATAACGAATCCCATTCCGTCTGCGCTGCACATCATCTTTGTACCTTCTTCAGAAGTTACGCACCAGTTCATGAAATCAAGTGTTGCCTGAATATCTTCTTTGCTTGCATTTTTATTTACACACCAGTAATTCTCTGTACCAGTACAAAGTCCCTGTTTCTCTTCGCCAGGAGCACCAATATAAATAGGAAGCATTCCAAGATTATCATCTCCAACATCAGCGATATCACCATATGCCCATGTACCATTCTGATAGAATACAGCCTGCTCTGTTGTGAATTCAGCTACAGCGTCATCACCAGTCTTCTTGCTTAACTGTTTTGCATCACATGTTCCATTGTTGATGTATAAATCCCAGATGTTACGGTAGTTATCAAGGTAAGTACCTTTGATTGCTTTTGTATCTGTGATGCCATCTTTCTGGTATTCATAGTAAATAGGAAGGTTTGCAAGATGTGTTTTAAATCTCCAGTCAGAAGAACCGTCCATACCAGCAGAAGTAAATGCGGAGAATCCTAATTCATCTTTTCTCTTTGTGATATCTTCAGCAACTTTCTTTAAATCTGCGAAAGATTTGATATCATCCTGTGTGTAACCAGCTTTTTTAAGAAGTGCTTTGTTGTAGATTAAACCGTAAGTTTCTGTACAGTAACCAACACCTGCGATTTCATCGCCGTTCTTTAATTCAAACTTATCACTTGTAAGTTCATTTAAAATATCAGAACCTGTTAAATCGTAGCAGTAGTCTTTCCATGAAGCAAGACCTACAGGACCGTTAACCTGGAAAAGAGTAGGAGCTTCGGATTTACCCATCTCACTCTTTAAAGTAGTTTCGTACTGGTTTGCTGCTGCTGTTACTACTGTAACTGGAACACCAGTTTCGTCTGTGTATTCTTTTGCAAGTTCCTGCCACTGTTCATCTGCTTCTGGTTTGAAGTTAAGATAGTAAACAGAACCTTTGGATGAGTCCTTATCAGAAGATGCTTTCTTGTCGGAACTTCCGCCGCCACATCCGGTGAGCATGGAACAAGCCATGATTGTTGCTAAGCCTGCTGCAAGTAATCGTTTCATTTTTCTCATAATAATGAATCCTCCTTCTTAAATGTCCTTGCGTGTCTTGCGACTTAAGAGTATGTAACTATGTACTGGAACCGTTTTCGGAAATGTTTCCAGTTGTTTGATAAGCATATTATATAACGCACATGGGAGATATTACAAGTATTTTTTGTCGAATACAAAAATTTTGTTAAAAGTGATTGAAAAACATAATAAAAACTATGCATGTTGAACAAAGAACTTGACTGCAAAATAAAATTTTTTTTAAAAGGGTATGGACAAACTAAAAAAAGTAGTGTATACTCAGCCTTAAATTACAGGGAAATCCTGTAAAATTAAAAATTTTTATTCCCCCCTGAACCGTCTCACTCCACTTTCTGAACGGTCAGGGCAAAGAAAAGGAGGATAACCGTCAGACTTGCGGTGCGGCAGTGTGGAGACCTGTCGTAATGTGGCGCGGAAGTAATCGCCGGCTGCGAGGTGATATCGTGCGGAGGCAGTATCACTAAAGTCTAAGAATATGGCAGAGGTAACATTAAAACACATTAAAAAAGTTTACCCAAACACAGAGAAGAAGAGCAAAAAGGGCCAGAAGAAGAGTAATCTTATGGTTACAGACGAAGGCGTATTAGCAGTTCAGGACTTCAATCTTGATATCAAGGATCGCGAATTCATCGTATTAGTAGGTCCATCCGGATGTGGTAAGTCCACAACACTTCGTATGGTAGCCGGTCTTGAAGAAATCAGTGGCGGAGAACTCCTCATTGATGGAAAGAGAATGAATGATATAGCTCCAAAGGGTCGTGATATCGCTATGGTATTCCAGAGTTATGCGCTGTATCCACATATGACAGTTCGCGAGAACATGGAATTCCCATTAAAACTTCGCAAGATGCCAAAAGATGAGATGAATAAGAGAGTGGACGAAGTAGCAGAAATTCTTGATATTACACAGTATCTTGACCGTAAGCCAAAGGCCTTATCCGGTGGACAGCGCCAGAGAGTTGCCATTGGTCGTGCGATTGTAAGAGAACCGAAAGTTCTTTTAATGGATGAGCCTTTATCAAACTTAGATGCCAAGCTTCGTAACCAGATGAGAGCAGAGCTTATCAAGCTCCGTCAGAGAATTGATACAACATTTATCTATGTAACACATGACCAGACAGAAGCCATGACACTTGGTGACCGTATCGTTATCATGAAGGATGGAATCGTACAGCAGGTCGGAACTCCACAGGAAGTATTTGACCATCCGGCGAACATCTTTGTAGCAGGCTTTATCGGTATGCCACAGATGAATATGTTTGATGCGAAACTCATAGAACAGTCTGGAAAATACAGTGTAGAATTAGGTGGTGTTTCCATTATACTTTCCGAAGAAAAACAGGCAGCACTCGCTAAAAATAACGTAAAATCACAGGAGATCACCCTTGGAATCCGCCCAGAACACATCACTTTAGCAGAGGCTGGCAAAGACGCCATCACAGGTAAAGTGGACGTATCCGAGATGATGGGAAGTGCGATTCATTTACATGTCAATGCCTGTGGAAGAGATACAATCATCATTGTACAGACGATGGATTTAACAGGTGGAGAAGATTTATCGATCGGAAGCGAAATCTCCTTCGCATTTGGCGGAAACGCAGTCCATGTGTTCAATAAAGAAAGTGGAGAGAATCTGGAATTCATTTAGAGAAAAACAGACGAAAAAAGAAATAATACCATATCCCACCTGCTCTGTAGTCGCTGTGTTTAAGATGCTTATACGCATCTTAAACACGCTCCGAAGCCGCATCTGGGATATGGTATTATTTCTTTTTTCTGTGTTTTGGCTCCAGAAGGAATGAATTCAATAGTCTTTGGGGAGATAAAGGGGAGACTGTCCGAAAACTCGGATAATCTAATCTTATGAGAAAAAGATAGGTATGCTCTTGTGAACATTCAAGATAAATTAAAATTGCACATTGAAAACTGAATAAAGTACACAGAAATCGTGCATCTATGTTTCAGATATAGTATAATGAAACCAGAGAAAAATTGTTCTGAGGTGAATTGAGATGCCATATGTTTCAGGTTTCGACCGTGACCAGCTGATGTGCTGTTCATGGGATACGTTTGTAGATAAAGAAAGTATTGCAAGGATAATTGATGCGTTTGTGAACCATCTTGATATAGGGAAATACGGTGTAAAACCTGTGGCAACAGAAGGTCGTCCATCTTACGATCCTAAGAGCCTTTATAAGATCTATATTTACGGAAGCAGGAAAGGTATCCGTTCTTCACGGAAACTGGCTGAAAGCTGTAAAGTAAATCTTGAAGTGAAATGGATGATAGGCGGTGTAGAACCGGATTTTCGCACCATTGCAGATTTCAGGAAAAACAACATAGGTAGCCTAAAAGAGATTTTTTATGAATTCAACCGTCGGATATCCGGTGCAGTGGAATGGGGATTTTCTTCCGTGGATGGAACAAAGATCCAGGCGAATAATGCAAAAGATAACAACTTCACCAAAAACAAACTGGATGACAGGATCAAATGGCTGAATGGTCATACAGATGAGTATCTGAGAATCCTGAATGAAATGGACAAGCAGGAAGAAACAGACGAGATTTTAGGAGAACTGACAAGAGAAAGTCTTGAAGCCAAGTTAAAAGAAGCACAGGAGAGACTTGCCAGATACGAAGGTTATCAGAAGCTGATGGAAGAAACCGGGGCATCCCAGCTTTCAATCACAGATGCGGATGCAAAACTCATGAAAAATAAAAATGGGTTTACGGTAGCATATAACCCACAGACGGCGGTAGATTCTGAAACACATCTGATCCGTGATTTTCAGATGACCAATCAGGTAACTGACCATGGATTACTAGAAAGTACGATGCAGGGGATAAAGAACTCTGAACCGGAAAAAATCATAGAAGTAGTAGCAGATAAAGGTTATGAAGCTGCGGAAGATATGGTGGAGTGTTTGGAGAACGGTATTATCCCACATGTCATGACAGATGATGGAAAAGACGGTTATCACATAGAAATTCCTTATGAAGAGACAGAAACGGATACTGCCAGCACAGAGCCGGAAGAACTAAAGAAAGCACTGCATGCAGGTAAGCTACCGGAAGTTTATGCAGAAGTGATACAGGATATGAAGGTGGAAACAGTCCGTTGTAAAGTGGTGGATGAAAAACCGGAAAACAGAAGCGTATATGGAAGTCCTGAAGAAATGCAGGAAAAGGCAAGAGAAGGTTATTTTGTCAGAGATCCAGAAAGAAATCTGGTATATTGTCCGGGAGGAGAAATCCTGAGACAGAAAAGTATAAAGAAAAATGGGAACATTCGTTATGCCAATAAAAATGCCTGTAAACATTGTCCAAATCGTAATAAGTGTTACAAAGGAAAAGGGGAATGGAAAGAGATAGATTTTACCAAAGACCAGTTGGTAAAACCATGTAAGGATTGGCTGAAAGCAGAGGGAAAGGAACCCGAAGAGACAAAAACAAGTGAAAAATGGCATTATGAAAAAAGAAAGGTTGTGAAGTTTTTCCTGAAACCGGATAAAGAAAAGATGAGCCGGAGGATGTGCCTGTCGGAGCATCCGTTTGGAACAATAAAACGAGCAATGGGAGCCACTTATTTTCTTTTAAGGGGAATACGGAAAGTGGCTGGAGAGTTTGCGCTCTTTTGTCTGGGTTATAACCTGGAACGGGCGAAGAATCTCCTTGGATTTCAAAAAATGATGGAATTGATGGAACAGGCATAAGCCTCTTTCTTCATCCTGTGTATTTTATTCAGTTTTCAATGTCACAGATGAAGGAAAGGGGCTAAATTTATGCCTAAAAATAAGGTTTTCGGACAGGCTGAGGGGGGGAGAAATCAGAAGACTACTGCTTGCTCGAAAGGTATACCATCCATAAGAGAAAAATGATATATTGCCACAATATAGTAGTGAATTTATCGTATACAATGATAGCTGACGATATTATCTTATCAGCATTGACAGCATCGTGGAGACAATATCAGAATAAGCCATGACCGTCTGTCCCCTTCCCCATCTCTTTCCCCAAAGACTATTGATATCATTCCTTCTGGAGCCAACAAACAGAAAATAAAAAGAATAGACTATAGCAAATGTAATGTGAGAGCAAGTAAAAATGCCGATTAGGCATTTTCTACGCAGTGATATCTTTACATTTGCTATAGTCTATTCTTTTTATTTTCGTCTGTTTCCCCTAATGAATCAAATAGTAACTACCTGGTAATTTTCTTGAAATCAGAAATTTGCTTCTCATCCTATAGAAATGATAAAATTATACTTATGAAAAAAATCGCAGGAAGGATAAGAAGATTGTATGAGGAAAAGGAATAGTTGGATACAAAAGAAAAGTGTTGTAGTTATAATAGCAGTTCTTTTATTAATAGCAATTTTAGCTGTGGCAGCGGAACTTGGAATGAAAAGTGGTAGCAGACCGCTAGGAATGATAGAAAAGATTAAGAATGGGAATAAGGATAATAATGAGAGTAATTCGGATTCTGATTTGGATTCAGACAACATGGAAGGAGAAGATGGGGAGAGGGAATCCAAGAATGATTCAGACAGTGAATTGAACACAGGATACGGTTATGAGATGGATGTATTTTCTGATAAGAACAATTCAACTGAGAAAAAGACCGTTTATGAAAAAGGTTATGATCTTCCAGTAGACGAGCAGGAAAATAAAACGGCAAAAGAAGAATTACATGAGATGATGCAGGCTGTTTGGCCTATTTATGATAAAAGTGAAAAAGGTGATACCAGCAATGTAGTATTACCGAATAAGACTGTCAAGAAGATATTGGATAAGATAGAAAGCTGTTCTGTTCCGGCATTTTTTAGCGGAAGAGAAGAACATATGTGTAATGCAGACAAATTTGATGCATTTTTAAAGAAAGCACAAAAAGGAGAAAAGGACAGTATTGTAGTATATGAAGTTCACGAAGATGGTGGTATCGGACGGAATAAATATATTTTTGATGGACAAAATATGTATGTCTTATATGTCGGCTCCGTCTGGAATGATGATGAAGACGTAATCAGTATTGACACAACTTATACAAGAATAAAAGAATGGAACTATGCAAAAGATGGTTGGTTTACTGGAGAATATTGTGTACCAGAACCACCGGAAAGATCTGAAACAGTAGATGGAAGGTTTAGGATTCTGGTTTAATTTGTTAAGCTAAACAGACGAAAAAAGAAATAATACCATATCCCATCTGCTCTGTAGTCGCTGTGTTTAAGATGCTTATGCGCATCTTAAACACGCTCCGAAGCCGCATCTGGGATATGGTATTATTTCTTTTTTCTGTGTTTTGGCTCCAGAAGGAATGAATTCAATAGTCTTTGGGGAGATGAAGGGGGAGAAATCAGAAGACTACTGCTTGCTCGAAAGGTATCTCGTCAGATTTATTAGGAGAAAACAGACGAAAAAAAGAAACAATGTCATATCCCATCTGCTCTGTAGTCGCTGTGTTTAAGATGCTCATCCGCATCTTAAACATGCTCCGAAGCCGCATCTGGGATATGGTATTATTTCTTTTTTCTGTGTTTTGGCTCCAGAAGGAATGAATTCAATAGTCTTTGGGGAGATAAAGGGGGATAGGTCAGAAGTCTACTGCTTGCTCGAAAGATATCTCATCAGAAGATTATATTCTATCTTTAACGAGTAGTAAAAAGAAAGGGCATATGAAGTTCATGAAGATGGTGGTTTCGGAAACTGAAATTACTGGTTAATATTGGATGATTTAGAAGGAAATCAAAGCAGAAATCTATTCTTTTCTTCATTAGTTAACTGTGTTACTTTTATTCCTTTTTCTTTGGCATAGTTCATCAATCCTCTTAAGTCCACTTTTTTTTGAATTTGGCTTAACATAATAGGTTCTGGCATATGTCTTAAAGATTCTTTATATTTCGTCATCTGTCCAGTCATAATCATACATCTCCATAATTCTTTTCGCATTCTCCTCATCAATAGCAAATTGATAAGGGTGTAACATCGCTATTATTTCCCCGTTAAACACTTCAACGTAATGCTGAAGCAAATTTTGATTTGCAGCAAATCCATACATAAATCAACCAAATCCAAATACTAATTTTCTATTTGTTATCAAAACCAGACAGCCGCTGAAACAAAATTTTATGCTGAATTGTAAGAAGACTATGATAAAGAAAAAAGAATTGTTATAAGTATTGCATTTTGTGACTTTGCGCTATGGAATTCTGACCATAGGAACTTGGGATTCGTTTTTCCCAAGTTCCTGTTTTTCTGGGCAGAATGGAATGCTTAGCGCAACGGAACAAAATCAAACTTATAACCATTCTTTTTTCTTTAGAAGACTCCATATAATTCAGCTCAATATCTTCTACTAAAGCGGCGTCTCTGTCCCCAGCAAATTAGTAGATTATCTTTTCTTTAATTTTGGAGCCAGTGGCATATCCCATGCGTGATGGTCCGTATGCAGCAGCTTATGAGACATACGTGAGAGTGGTTTCTCAAGGTATTCCTCGTAAGTTTTTAGTACTTCCGGATTCTCATGGGAGAAACGGCGCTCGTTGTGGGAATCGAGGAAGTAGAGATTCTTAGAGCGGATCTCAGCCATTTCTTTTCCTTCGTGGATCGGCTGTCCGCCACCGCCTACACAGCCGCCAGGACATGCCATAACTTCTACGAAGTGGTAGAATACTTCACCTCTGCGGATGGCTTCGATTAACTTTCTTGCGTTACCAAGACCGCTTACTACAGCGACTTTAACTTCTGTTCCGGCGATATCGATGGAAGCTTCCTTCCAGCCGTCCATGCCGCGGACACTGTGGAATGCATCAGGATCTGGGTTTTCTCCGGTCGCAAGGTAGTAGCAGCTTCTTAAAGCGGCTTCCATAACACCACCGGTAGTACCGAAGATAACGGCAGCGCCTGTTCCTTCTCCGCAAGGAGAATCGAAGCGGTCTTCTGGAAGTCCATAAACATCGATATTAAGGGACTTCATATAATCAACGAATTCTCTTGTGTTCAGTACAACATCGACATCCGGACCGGTTCCTGTGCTGTCCATTGTAGGAAGTGCACATTCTGCTTTCTTTGCGATACATGGCATGATAGAAACGCTGAAAATGTTTTCAGGGTCTTCATGGATTTTATCTGCAAAGTAATTTTTAATAATTGCACCTTGCATCTGCTGAGGAGACTTTGCAGTAGAGAGGCAGTCTACCATATCCGGATACTGGGATTTTAAGAAACGAATCCATCCCGGACAACAGGAAGTAAACATTGGCCACTGATAGTCTTCTTTATGTTTTAAACGCTCTAAGAATTCGCTTCCTTCTTCCATGATGGTAAGGTCAGCAGCGTAGGTTGTATCGAATACATAATCAAATCCCATTAAGCGGAGCGCACCGGCAAGACGTTCCGGAGAAGCAAATTTTCGGGAAAGACGGAATGCTTCTGCCCATGCGGTACGAACAGCGGGAGCTACCTGAACGACTGTAGTTTTTCTACGGGTATTTAACATACCGTTTTGGGAGAATACCGGGCGTTTATCATCTCTTCCGGACAGGGCAGCAACCGGGCAGTGGGTGATACACTGTCCACAAAGTGCACAGTCAGCTTCTTTGATATTTCTGCCGAGAGAAACATTTACCGTAGTACGGGAACCTGTTTTTGCGATATCCCAGACTTTTAAAGACTGTACTTTATCACAGATCTGGATACAGCGCATACATTTGATACACTTGCTTTCGTCGCGAATCAGAGGAAAGTCCATAGGCCACTTTTCTTCTGTAATGTGTTGTTTGAAAGTACCACTTCCGAATTCAAGGTCGTTGGCAACTTTCTGAAGCTGGCAGTTTCCGCTTCGAACACAGGTAGGGCAGAAGCAGTTGTGCTGTGAGAGAATCAGCTTAATATTGATTCGGCGGGCATCACGTACTTTTGGGGAGTTTGTGTAAATCTCCATTCCTTCTTTTACTGTATTGTTACAGGAAGTGACGAGCCTTTCGATACCTTTTATTTCCACAACGCAGACACGGCAGGCACCGATTTCGTTGATATCTTTTAAATAACACAAAGTAGGGACAATCATTTTTGCCTCTCTGCAGGCTTCTAAAATCGTAGTTCCCTCTTCAACGGAGATAGGAACGTCATTTATCTTAATATTTACCATTCTTCAACTCGTCCTCCTTTAAATACTCCATAACCAAAACGGTCACAGCGCAGGCAGCGGTGTGCTTCCTGATTGGCTTCTTTGCAGGTCATGCCGTTCTCCACGATATTGAAATCCTTTTTACGCTCTGTAGTATTTCTTTCCATCATAGTAACACGTCCGCAAGGTGTCTTGTTCTCAATACGAGGTTCTGGAACAACAACGCCGCTTTCAATCTTATGATTGAATCCGAGGTAGTTGTCGATGTTGGCAGCCGCTACTTTTCCGGCTGCGATAGCACGGATAACGGTAGCAGGTCCGGTTACACAGTCTCCGCCGGCAAATACACCATCTTTTTCCGCAATAGAGCTATCCTTCTGTGCTAAGAAGCGTCCACGCTTTGCAGGGATGCCTGCACGTTCAAATGGTTCAGAAACGATATCCTGTCCGATTGCAACGATAACAATATCACAAGGGATATGTATAGGTTCTCTTCCGGAATTTGCAGGAGAAGGACGACCGCCAGTAATCAGGCCGATAATCTTAGGGTCAGCAACCATAGCAGTTACATACCCTTTTTTATTTGTTTCGATTGCCTGAGGGGCATGGAGTTCAAGAATCTCTGCACCCTCTGCGATAGCAGCCTCGATTTCGTCCATGAGGGCAGTCATATCAGCCTTTCTGCGTCGGTACATAACACTAACGTTTTTAGCACCAAGACGGATAGCAGAACGGGTAGCGTCCATAGCCACGTTACCACCGCCGACAACGATAACATTTTTGCCTGTAAAATCAGGTGGATTTCCATCTCCGATATCACGCAACATCTGAATAGCGGAAATAACACCCTTAGCATCTTCGCCAGGAATACCAAGCTTCTTATCTGTATGTGCACCGATAGAAATATAAACTGCATCGTAGTTTTCTTTTAACATCTTAAAGGAAATCTCTCCATCTCCATCACCGATGCAGGTATTCATCTTTGTCTCAACACCTGTAGCAAGAATGTTCTGAACATCTTCAGCAAGACGCTCTTTTGGGAGACGGTAGTTAGGAATACCATAGTAAAGCATTCCGCCGAGTTCTTTTCTCTGTTCGAAAATAGTACACTGATGTCCCATCTGCTGTAAATAGTAAGCAGCACTTAAACCAGAAGGACCGCCACCGATGATAGCAACTGTTTTACCGGTAGATTCACAACATTCCGGAGGCGGCACGAGACCGCAATGGTCAGCGGCATAACGCTTTAATCCACGAATATTAACGGCATCATCCACAAAGTTACGGCGGCACTTTGTCTCACATGGATGTTCACATACAAGTGCACAGGAAGTAACAAAAGGATTATCTTTACGAATCAGCTTAACGGCATCCGCATAGCGTTCATCAACGATAAGAGAAATATAACCGGGAACATCAACACCGGCAGGGCAAAGAGCAACACAAGGAACCGGCTGTTCTAAATGACAGGAACAATGACCGTTCGTGATATGCTCGATGAAATCTTCACGAAAACCTTCCAGACCTTTTAGAACCATTCTTCCGGCTTCGTAACCGATAGCACAGTCAGCACTGTCATAAATGGCCTTTGCAGTACGTTCAATTAAACTAAGTGTTTCTAAAGTGGCTTTTCCGTCCAGTACATCTTCTAACATATCTTCAAGAACGCCCAGACCGATACGGCATGGAACGCACTTTCCACAAGTCTGTGCATGAAACAGTTTCAGGAAAGAAGCTGTCATATCAACAGGACACAGTCCGGGAGGACTGGCAATGATTCGGCGTTCCAGATCTTCGTACAGATTGTCAACGACTAACTGGGCCTTGCTTTTTTTTCTGACCTCAAGTCTACTCATAATTTCCTCCATTCACAGGGCTACCACCCTGATAACAAAAATAGTCTCAATGAAGCGATTATATCACATGAGAAAAAATTTGAAAAGAAATGATAATTTATTATCATTATGATAAAAATGTTATAATAATAACAATTTACAAAAGAAAACAATTTAAAGCCGTGAAGAAGACATTCATTTATAAAAAAGACAGAAAAAACCACATTGACTGATAAAAAATTATCATCACATGTGGCTTTTCTTTATATTTTATTCAAAAATGTATAGCAAAATATTTTGGAAAAGTATTAGAAAAAATAGTGCTTACAGGAGAAGTCCGGCAGATTGTAATCTTTTTTTAACAATCGGTCCTACGAGGACAACGAGAATAATCTTTACAAGATCACCTGGAATATAAGGAATTACTCCGGCAAGTAATGCCTGATAAAAGGTAAGATGGGCTTCGATGGCAAGCCATGCCGTACCGAAAATGTAAGCAACAATAGTACCGATAGCAAGACCGGCAATCTGCACACCGCGGTTAGAGAACTTTTCAAAAGCAAATCCACAGATGATCGCCATTGGAATAAAGCCAATCAGGTATCCGCCGGTTGGTCCTAAAAGTTTTGCAAAACCGGAACTAAAACCGGAGAAAACAGGGAGTCCTGCAATACCAATAAGAAGATAGATCAGATAACTTATTGTTCCAAACTTCCAGCCAAGCAGACATACAGTCAGGTAAATTGCCAGATTTGTTAAAGAAATCGGAACAGGACTGATCGGAATCGGGATGGACAGAGGTCCTAAAATACAGGTGATGGCAGCCATAACAGCAATAAGAGCCATCTGAAAAGTTGTAAAAGACTTTTTCTTTGTGTTTACAGTAGCAGTAGTCATAATAAATTCCTCTCTAAAATATGATATTTGTTAAATGGAAACTGGATTCATTATATAAGAAAAAAAAGATATTGTCAACTAAAACAAAATATATGGTTAACAATACTTTTTTGATTTATGAGACGAAAACAGAGAAAACAAAAGGCATCTTTCTTGACGGAAAGACAAAATCAGCCTATTATAAGAGTTAGAAAAGGCAGATATCTTTTTATATATTTGCAGGTGTTGGAGGAAAATGTAGTATGGAAGGCAAAAGACTGACAAGTTATGCGATGGAAGAATTAGAATGTCCAAAGTGCGGGCATAAGCATTCTCTTAAAAAGTATAAGGTTATTAATGTAACAGAGAAGGCAAAATTAAAAGAAGAAATTATGAAGAACCAGCTTTACCAGTTTAGCTGTGAAGAATGTGAGTATATGGCACCGCTTACATATGACAGTTTATATGTGGATAGCCGAAAAAATATTATGATTTACATGGCACCGGTCATGAATGCAGAGATTAAAGCAGAGATTGCGGAGCTTGAACAGGAAAAAGGTATAGATAAACGTCTTGTAGATAATATTAATGATTTAAAAGAAAAGATTATGATTGCCGATAATCATTTAGATGATCGTGTGATCGAGATCATTAAGATCATGTATCTTGACCAGATTAAGAAAGAGATGGAAGATGATACACTGTTAAATATTCTTTTTGATTATAACAGAGATAATTATTGTTTTCTTGTCTTTTTCCAGAAAAAGGGAATTGGAAAGATTCCATTGACAAGAGAGTTCTACCGTCAAGTTGAGGATAAATATAAAGAAGCAATTAAAGAACATTCTACAGACTGTTTTATGAAAGTTGATATGCAATGGGCCGGCGAGATTCTTTTTAAAAACCATAATAAATTTAATTAAAAAGAATTGATTAAAAAGAAGTAAAAAAGTTCTTGCACTCTATATGCTGTTATGATATAATAAGAACGCTGTTTGAAATAAGATAACTATTGAATATAATTAATTAATGAAACATATATTGGAAGAGGTGAATAAAATGCGTGAGGGAATCCATCCAAAATACTATCAGGCAAAGGTTGTATGTAACTGCGGTAACGAATTCGTTACAGGTTCTACTAAAGAAGACATCCATGTAGAAATTTGTTCTAAATGTCATTCATTCTACACAGGACAGCAGAAAGCTGCTAAGGCTCGTGGACGTATTGACAAGTTCAATCGTAAATATGGCATGAATCAGAATTAATAACCGTAAGGTTTTAAATTAGGCGGCGGTGCAATGTATCACAGAGAATGTTGTGATATTGTACCGTCGCCTAATTTTGGTTATACCAGATGTGAGATGACACACATTTCGCAGCAAGAATGCGAGACATTCTTGAAAGGAGGTGCTCTTTGAAAAAGACAAGTATTGGTGGACAGGCAGTAATGGAAGGGGTCATGATGAAGAATCTTGACCGTTATGCAGTTGCTGTCCGGAAACCAGATCATGAAATAGAAGTAATGACGGACGAGTATAAAAGTCTGGGAAGTCGTTATGCGGTTCTTGGATTACCGATTATACGTGGAGTTGTTAACTTTGGAGAGTCTTTATATATCGGATTAAAGACATTATCCTATTCTTCTTCTTTTTATGAGGAAGAGGATTATGAGCCGGGAAAAGTGGAACAGTTTTTTACAAAAATTTTTGGAGATAAGTTAGAAAGCGTTCTAATGGGAATCACAATGGTCATTTCTGTTATATTGGCGCTTGGAATTTTTATGGTACTTCCATTTTTTCTTACGAATTTGATGAAAGGATTTCTGCCATCTTACAGTATACGTACCCTGATTGAAGGAATCATACGTGTGGCGTTATTTCTAATATATATATGGCTTATATCTAAGATGGAAGATATAAATCGGGTATTTATGTATCATGGTGCAGAACATAAGACGATTAACTGTTTAGAACATGGAGAGGATCTGACACCGGAAAATATTAAAAAGTATTCGAGGCTTCATAAGCGTTGCGGAACCAGTTTTCTGCTTATTGTTATGATTGTCAGTATCGTAGTGTTTATGTTTATTCGTGTAGATAGCTTATTATGGAAGTTTATTTTACGAATATTACTTGTTCCGATTGTAGCGGGTATTTCTTATGAATTTATCCGTCTGGCAGGAAGAAGTAATTCAAAGCTTGTGAATACGCTTAGTAAGCCTGGATTGTATCTTCAGTACTTTACAACGAGAGAACCGGATGCAGAGATGATAGAGGTAGCGATTAAAGCGGTAGAAGGTGTATTTGATTGGAAAGAGTATCTTCGGGCAATGCATAATGGAGAGCTGGAGGATTGAACATGACAATTCGGGACATTTTAACAAGTATACGAGAGCGCCTGCAAAAAGCAGGAATTGAAGATTTTGAATATGAAAGCTGGGTTTTGCTTGAATGGAAGCTTCACATTGACCGGGCAGAATTTTACATGAATCCAAACAGGGAAGTAAAGCAGGAGCTTCTGGAGGAACTGGAAGAAGTTCTTTTAAAAAGAGAACAGAGAGTTCCTTTACAATATCTCATGGGTGAATGTGAGTTTATGGGATTTGATTTCAGTGTCGATGAGAGAGTTTTAATTCCAAGACAGGATACAGAGTGCCTGGTTGAGCTGGCTGTCGAAGATATTCGGAATGTAAAGACACAGAACCGATGTGAGTTTAATAATGCAGCAGATCAGAAAAATGAACAGAAAGTCAAAGTGCTAGATTTATGTACAGGCAGCGGCTGTATCGGTATTTCTGTAAAAAAGCTTTGTCAAAATACAGAAGTAACCCTTGCAGATATTTCTGAGGGAGCGTTAGCGGTTGCTAAGAAGAATGCAGAAAACTTGAATGCAAATGTCACTTTAATAAGAGGAAATCTTTTTGAAAATATAGAAGGAAGATTCGATTACATTTTATCAAATCCACCGTATATTCCCTCGCAGGTAATTCAGGGGCTGATGCCCGAAGTAAAAGATCATGAGCCACGACTTGCTCTTGATGGAGAGGAAGATGGTCTTGCTTTTTATCGGAGAATTATAGAACAGGCTCCGGAGTATCTAAATTCAAATGGAAGAATCTATTTTGAAATCGGAGCAGAACAGGGTGAAGATATGATTCGCCTTATGACAGACAGAGGATTTTCTGAAGTAAAAGTGCATAAAGATCTTGCAGGACTTGACCGAATCGCGACAGGCATATATAGTAGAAGATAGTCTGTAATTTCGATTACAAAACACATCATAAATATATGATCATTTGGCAATAGAGTAAGACCAGATGGTTATAAAATATAGAATAGCAGGAGGAAGAAAGATGTTTGATAAATTAGAAGATCTTGTAAAACGTCTGGATGAGGTTATGCAGGAACTGAGTGAGCCGGATGTAGTAAGTGATCAGAACCGCTTCCGCAATCTGATGAAAGAACAGAATGAGCTGGCTCCGATCGTAGAGAAATACAAAGAGTATAAAGAAGCCAAACAGACAATTGAAGACAGTGTGGAGATGCTTGAGGAAGAACGTGATGAAGAGATGCGTGAACTTCTGAAAGAGGAATTATCCGAAGCAAAGAAGGATGTAGAGCAGTATGAAGAGGAATTAAAAGTTCTTCTTCTTCCAAAAGACCCTAACGATGATAAGAACGTTATTGTCGAGATTCGTGCAGGTGCCGGTGGAGATGAGGCTGCATTATTTGCTGCTGAAATTTATCGTATGTATAAAAACTATGCAGAATCAAAACGTTGGAAAACAGAGTTCATCGATGTGAATGAGAATGGTATTGGTGGATTTAAAGAAGTTTCCTTTATGATCAATGGTCAGGGCGCATACTCAAGACTGAAATACGAAAGTGGTGTTCATCGTGTACAGCGTATCCCTGCAACTGAGTCCGGCGGACGTATTCACACATCTACGATCACTGTGGCAATTATGCCGGAAGCAGAAGAAGTAGATGTACAGCTTGATATGAATGATTGTCGATTTGATGTGTTCCGTGCTTCTGGAAACGGTGGTCAGTGTGTAAATACAACTGATTCCGCTGTTCGATTAACACATATCCCAACAGGTATCGTTATTTCCTGTCAGGATGAAAAGTCACAGCTTAAAAATAAAGATAAAGCAATCAAAGTACTGCGCGCACGTTTGTATGATTTAGAACAGTCCAAAGCACATGATGCAGAGGCAGAACTTCGTAAGAGCCAGATCGGAACAGGTGACCGGGCAGAGAAGATTCGTACTTACAACTTCCCACAGGGACGTGTGACAGATCACAGAATTAAATTAACTCTCCATCGTCTTGATGATATTTTAAATGGAGATCTCGATGAGATCATCGATAGCTTAACAGCAGCAGACCAGGCAGCCAAATTAAGTAAATTACAGGAAATGGAGCGTTAAAAATTATGCAGGAGTGGAAGAAAAATATCAGACAGGTTGTTCCGTACGTACCTGGCGAACAGCCAAAAGAAGCAAATGTAATAAAGTTAAACACGAATGAGAATCCTTATCCACCTTCACCGAAGGTAAAAGAACAGTGTGCGAAAATCTGTGCTAAAACAGAAGAACTGCGTCTTTATCCGGATCCGACAGCCGGAATGTTAGTAGAGGCAATCGCAAAATACAAGGGATTAGACAGCAATCAGGTTTTTGTCGGAGTCGGCTCCGATGATGTACTGGCTATGGCTTTTCTTACATTTTTTAATAGCGAAAAGCCGATATTTTTCCCTGATATCACATATTCTTTTTATGATGTGTGGGCTGATTTATTCAAAATCCCATATGATAAGAAGCCATTAGATGAAAACTTTATGATTAAAAAAGACGATTACTACTGGAAAAACGGTGGAGTCGTATTCCCAAACCCGAACGCACCTACAGGAGTTTTGATGCCACTTGATGAGATTGAAGATATTATCTCTCATAATCAGGATGTCATTGTTATCGTAGATGAGGCATATGTAGACTTTGGGGGACACAGTGCGCAGCAGCTTCTTTCTAAATATGAGAACCTTTTAGTTGTGCAGACATTTTCCAAATCACGTTCTATGGCAGGAATGCGTATCGGATATGCTATGGGTTCTGCGGAATTAATTAAAGCTTTAAATGATGTGAAGTATTCCTTTAACTCCTACACAATGAACCGCCCGTCCATTCTTTTAGGAACAGCATCCGTTGAGGACGATGCCTACTTTAAAGAAACTGTAGAAAAGATTATTCATACGAGAGAGTGGTTCAAAGCGGAAATGAGGAAGCTTGGATTTACTTTCCCGGATTCTCAGGCAAACTTCCTGTTTGCTTCCCATCCGGATGTACCGGCAAAAGAAATCTTTGAAGCCGCCAGAGCAAACAATATTTACGTAAGATATTTTGATAAACCTCGTATTAACAATTATCTGAGAATTACAATTGGAACAGATGAAGAAATGAAAAAGTTCTTAAAATTCTTAACATCTTTTCTGAAAAGCCAGAAATAAACATGGTATTATGATGAAATATATTGTAAAATATAAGTATTACAATATAAGATAATACAGGGAGGATTACTATGAAAAAGATTCTGTTTGCAGCTTCTGAATGCGTGCCTTTTATGAAAACAGGCGGACTCGCAGACGTAGTAGGAGCGTTACCAAAAGAATTTGACAAAAACGAGTGGGATGTGCGTGTTGTAATGCCAAACTACCGGGGAATTCCAGAAGAGTATCGTAATAATTTTGAATATGTTACGCATTTCTATATGGGAGTAGGTCCATATATTCCTAATGTTCATGTAGGTATTATGAAATATGTTTATAATGGCATTACCTATTATTTTATTGATAATTTAGATTACTTTGGAGCGTGGGAGCCATACTCAGATACAAGAACAGACGTTGAAAGATTCACTTTCTTCTGTAAAGCAGTCCTTTCGATACTTCCTGTTATTGACTTCCGTCCGGACCTCATCCACTGTCATGACTGGCAGACAGGGCTGATTCCGGTTTACTTAAAAACAGAGTTTGCAGCTAATCCATTTTTCTGGGGAATTAAGACAATCATGACGATTCATAATCTTCGTTTCCAGGGAGTGTGGGATATCAAAACTATGAGAGGTTTAAGTGGACTTCCAGATGAACTGTTCACACCGGATAAGTTAGAGTTTAAGAAAGATGCCAGTATGTTAAAGGGCGGAATCGTTTACTCTGATTTCATTACAACCGTAAGTAATACTTACGCACAGGAAATCCAGACCGCATACTATGGAGAAGGATTAGACGGACTGTTAAGTGCACGTAATCAGAGCCTTTTTGGAATTGTAAATGGTGTCGATTATGCATTGTATGACCCATCTAACGATGCGAAGATTTATCGGAATTATACAGAAAGAGACCATAAAGAAGGAAAGGCTGCCAACAAGGCAGAACTCCAGAAACAGCTTGGCCTTGAAGTGAATCCAAATAAATATATGATCGGATTGATCTCTCGTCTGACAGATCAGAAGGGGCTTGATCTGGTACGCTACGCAATGGATAAGATTATCGATGACAATACACAGGTTGTAGTAATCGGAACAGGAGATCCGGCATACGAGGAAATGTTCCGTTATTATGCATGGTGCAACTCAGATAAGGTGTCCGCGAATATTCTCTATTCCGACGATCTGGCACATAAGTTATATGCAGCAGCAGACTCCTTCTTAATGCCATCTTTATTTGAACCATGTGGTTTAACACAGATTATCGCTTTCCATTATGGAACGATTCCAATCGTTCGCGAAACAGGTGGATTAAAAGATACCGTTATTCCTCTGAACGAATTTGAGGATACCGGAGACGGATTCTCCTTCAGTAACTATAACGGAGAAGAACTCATCAATACAGTAAATTACAGCAAGTATATTTACTTTGAACAGCCAGAGCTTTGGAACCATATGGTAGCAAGAGCGATGGAAAAGGATCTTTCCTGGGGCGTATCCAAGAAGCGTTATGAAGAACTATATAATACTTTAATCGGAAGATAAAAATACGAATTTGTAGATTTCGTGTAGACGAAAAAAGAAAAAATACCATATCTCATCTGCTCTGTAGTCGTTGTGTTTAAAATGCTCGTCCGCATCTTAAACACGCTCCGAAGCCGCATCTGGGATATGGTATTTTTTCTTTTTTCTGACTATACTAAATCTACAGTTAGTGAGAATGGGGGATTAAATACTAATTTATTTGAGGGACTAAAGAAACGAAAAGCAGAAATTTGATAGAAAAGAAAATGTGAAGATAGTCGCTTCGTAGAAAATGCCTGTTCGGCATTTTTACTGGCTCAGACATCACATTTTCTTTTCTATCAAATTTTTGCTTTTCTGTTCTTGGGCTCCAGATGGAAATTAGTATTTAAATCTTGGATGGGAATAAGGGGATTGCCTAGAAGGTTATGAAAGTTAACCAGAGAGAAATTCTCCATAAGGTAGGAATAGATAAATATAATTTTTATACAATCGAGTAAGAAAGTACCCTCTTTTGGAGATGTTCATTCTAATAAAAACCATAGACTTCTGGAGAATCCCCTTCTCTTTCCAATATAAATCACTAATTTGCTATTTGTTATCAAAACCAGACAGCCGCTAAAACAAAATTTTATGCTGAATTGTAAGAAGACTATGATAAAGAAAAAAGAATTGTTATAAGTATTGCATTTTGTGACTTTGCGCTATGGAATTCTGACCATAGGAACTTGGGACTCGTTTTTCCCAAGTTCCTGTTTTTTCTGGGCAGAATGGAATGCTTAGCGCAACGGAACAAAATCAAACTTATCACAATTCTTTTTTCTTTAGAAGACTAACTACAATTCAGCTCAATATCTTCTGCCAAAGCGGCGTCTGTGTCCCCATCAAATTAGTATTTGGTTAAAATACTCTTTGTATTAGGAACATATACAGGATTGTTCCTCCGGCAATACTGAGCAGTGTATTCTTCTTCCATTTATGCAGGATGAAAATAAATACCAGTGAGATGAGTTCAGGTATACAGTGATTTGTTCCGCCGATAGAATCTTTTAAGGAATAAATGACGAGAAGTCCAATGACTGCATTAGGGAGAACTCGCCCCAGAAATTTTACGAAGTCAGGTGTGCTGTCTGCGGAGAAAATGATAAATGGCAGAAAACGTGTTGCCATTGTGCCAAGTACGACTGCGGCAATGGTGATAATCTGTTGTGTGGTAGTCATTGTACATTTTCCTCGCTTTCGTGTGAACGTTTTACAATCTTCTTTGAATCATCTAATTTGTCCCGGCATAAAAAGAAACTTAAAATAATCAATACCATAGCTGGGATCATGAAGTTGCTTTTTCCAAAGAGGAGCAGACAGGCGAGAGAACATATAACTCCGATTAAAGCAGGAAGGTGTCGGCTTGCTGTATCCCATTGGTCAAGAAACATAACAAAGAAAAGAGCAGTCATAACAAATTCAATTCCTGTTGTGTCAAAATGAATGACTGAACCAAGTACAGCTCCCATTGTAGCTCCAAAGACCCAGTAAATCTGGTTTAAAAGAGTTACCCATATCATAAACCATTCCCGGTCGATTTCCGGTGGCGGAGTGATAGAACAATTTACAGAGAAAGTTTCATCACACATTCCATAGATTAGGTAGAACTTTTTAATTCCCTTATAATCTTTATAAGTATCCAGCATGGAAATTCCATAAAAGAGATGTCTTGCATTTACCATTAATGCCAGTAAAAAAGAATAAACTGGGTTAAAGGAAGCCAAAAGCAGACTTATAGTTACAAATTCCATAGAACCAGCAAAAATGAACATACTCATAAAGAGTGGATAAATAAAAGAAAAACCTTTGCTGCTTGCAAAGAAACCGTAAGACATTCCCAAAAATAAAAACCCAGCACAAATTGGCAGGGTATATGGGAAAGCATATTTTAATGCGTTACGTTTCATAATAAAGTCCTTTCGTGTTGTGCTTACCAAATTGCAGGTCATAGACGAACGAATGGTGTTGCAATTTAGAATGACCTTATTCTAGCATAGAAAAGAAGACTATGCAAAAAGGAATTTACTGTTTGATTCATTAGAGGAAACAGACGAAAATAAAACTATTAGCCCATAGCCACTGTAAAGATATCACTGCGTAGAAAATGCCTGTTTGGCATTTTTACTTGCTCTCACATTACATTGGCTATGGGCTAATAGTTTTATTTTCTGCTTGTTGGCTCCAGAAGAAATGAATGCAATAGTTTTTGAGGAGAGAAGGGGGAGAAGTCAGGAGTCTACTGCTTGCTCGAAAGGTATCTCGTCAGAAGAGGAAAAATGACATATTGCGACAATATAATGATAAATTTATCATGTAAAGTAATAGCTTGCGGCATCATATTATCATCAGTGAAGCTTGAAAAAAGGTTCAGCATAGTGAAAAAGATATCAGAATAAGCCATAACCTTCTGTCCCCTCCCCCATCTCTCTCCAAAGACTATTGCATTCATTCCTTCTGGAGCCAAAACACAGAAAAAAGAAATACTACCATATCCCAGATGCGGCTTCGGAGCGTGTTTAAGATGCAGATGAGCATCTTAAACACAGCGACTACAGAGCAGATGGGATATGGTAGTATTTCTTTTTTCGTCTGTTTCCCCTAATGAATGAAATAGTAAAATAATTTTTTGTAACACCAGGAGAAGGTCCGTTTTTTTATAGTTTGTTTAGTGTATATAGGATAACTGCGATAGGGCTTAGAATCAATATAAAGAACAACAGAGCCGACAGCAGTGCCTTTTTGAACCGGAGCAGTTAAGGATGCAGGAAGAGTTATAATACATTTTGTTTTTTCGTTAGATGAGACATATAAGCTGACGGGTTTTGGAGCAGAAAGAGTGCAGGTAGATTTATATCCTCTTTTTAAAGGGAGTTTGGAAGGAACCCCCTTGTTTAAAGGAATTTCTTTTTTGCTATAATTGTTCATCCCGTAATCCATCAGTTTTTTTGTATCTTCCCATTTATAACGGCGGTTTGGGTACCAGCCACTTCCTAAAACAACAGAAATCAGATAACGACCGTCTTTTTTTATTGCGCCAGCAAAACAATATCCGGCATTGTTTGTGTACCCGGTTTTTACACCGATTGCACCGTTATAGGAAGTTAAAAACAGATTTTTGTTATTTAAAGAGTAAGATTGCCCGGTTTTTAATTCTTTGATAGAAAAAGAAGGCTCTTTAATGATTTTGCAGAAGTTATCATTTTTTAAGGCAAGACAGGTCAGTAAGGCAAGCTCATGGCAGGTCGTATAATGTTTGGCACTATCGAGTCCGTTTGGGGTTTCAAAAGAGGTGTGATAGCAGCCATAATTTCTGGCTTCCTGTGTCATATCTGCACAAAATTGTTCTACGGAACCTCCGATATGTTCTGCAATTGCAACGGCAGCATCATTATAAGATTCGAGCATTAATGCATAAAGTAAATCGGATAGTAAGAATTGTGAGCCACTTTTAGCCCCGAGTTTTACTTTAGGAGCAGAAGCAGCGCGTTTTGAAAATACGACTTTATCTGAAAGATTTCCATGTTCGATCGCATAGAGACAGGTCATGATTTTCGTTGTACTTGCCATTGGAAGTTCTTTTTCTTCTTCTTTGCCAAATAGAATTCTTTGGTTATCCCCATCCATAAGAATCGCTGCTTTTGCATGAAGCGAGGAAAGTTCATTGGGAATAGTACTTTCTGTTTTTAAAAAAGTATGAGCGTTTATGTCACAGGAAACAAAAAAAGATAAAAAGAAGATTGAGATAGCAAAAAGCAGAAAAAAAGTATAGATGTTATATTTAAAAATATGTTTTTGACAACCAGAATAATCGTTCAAAAAAGCACATCCTTTTTAGAATGGTGGGTTTTAATAACTATGTAAGAAAACGAGAAAATATGCTAAGTAGGAATAAGTAGGAATTTGCAGCAGGCAAAGCTGTCAGAGCCAGGAGAGAGATTTCTTATGGTTCATTAGCTTTGCCAATTCATCAAAGTAATTCTAAAAAATGGAGAAGAGCTTCATATTGCTCTGAATTTAGCTTAGCTGCATAATACATTAATCGAAGCTGTTGTTCATTCAATGTTGTAGTTTTGCATTCATCTTCCAGAAAAAACTGCGATAATGTAATTCCAAAAGCATCACAAAGTTTAGTTAATGAAGGAATAGTGGGAAGCATATTTTTACGGTACCATGAAGAAATCGTAGACTGGGTAAGCCCGGACTGTTCCGCAAGCTGGTATTCTGTCCAGTTCCTTTCTTTTCTTAGATCGACAATTCTTTTTAAAATATCCATTCAAAATCTCCTTAAATCTATTTGTTTATAAAGGAATCATAACGTGGTTTAAAACATAATTTATCTGTTAAAAGTTGAGACGTATATGTTGATTGTAGTAAACAAAAACGCTACAAAATAATATATATAGACGTATAATTAAAACTAGAATAAGAAGGATAAGGCAGATGAAATTTTCTATCATAAATAAAACTTTCAGTTTATAGTGGATAATCTATAAAAAATAATCAATCAAATCATAAATATTTCGTTGCATTTTGTTGAAAAACCCCATATAGTAGAAGTAGGAGAAATACGAAATAACAAAGTCTTTGTAATTGTCGGGATGAGGTCACAGGAACTATAGTTATACTGTTTTTCCTTTATTCCGAGAGTACATTCAGAAAGAAAAGGAGGGAGTCTATGTTTTATCGTTGTAAAAGCTGTGGTGGGAATGTAACCTACAACCCAGACAAGAAGAAAATGATATGTGAGAGCTGTGGGAATGAAGGGGAGCCGGAACTGATTTCTCAGGACAAGAAACACGTATGTAATAACTGTGGTGCGGAGATTGAAGCAGATCAGATTGATTTATCGCTGAAGTGTCCATATTGTGGTACCTATGTGATTTTTGAGGACCGGATGGAGAACGAATACGAGCCGAATCTGGTGCTGCCTTTTGCAATTGATAAGCATAAGGCGCTGGATCTTCTGAAAGAAAAGTTTGCAAAGCAACTGTTTCTTCCGGGGAATTTCTGTTCATCTTCTACAATAGAGTCAATGGAAGGACTGTATGTGCCATTCTGGATGTATGACCTGCATACGCACGTGCATTTTGAAGGAGAAGCAGATAAGATCAGAACCTGGGAAGAGGGAGATTATGATTGTACGGAGACCAGTACATATCGTATTGTAAGAGATTTTGATGTGGATTATGACAAGATTCCTGTGGATGCATCAAAGGCAATGCCGGATGCCATGATGGATTTAGTAGAACCATATAAATACGAAGCATTGGGAGAGTTTGATGCGAAGTTTCTCTCTGGTTTTCAGGCAGAAATTTATGATGAAGATAAAGACACTCTTTTCCCAAGAGCAAAGAAAAAGGCAGATAAATACAGCCAGAAGTATCTTGGCGGCTATAACGTAGAATATGATGCGGTAAGACCGACTGTAAATGATAAAAAGAGCACAGAAAAAGCATCTTTTTATTCGTTTCTTCCTTTATGGCGGTATGTGTATCGTTACGGAGGAAAGAATTATGAATTCTATGTGAATGGCCAGACAGGGAAGGCAGTAGGGGAGGCTCCGACTAGCTTAAGTAAAGCGCTTGTGTGGTTTATAGCAGTTTTCGGTTCCCTCTTCTTTACAGTAGAAATGCTTCTTTATTTATTGGGGGTGATGTAAATGGCAAAGACATATCGTAGAATATTAATTTTTATTGTTATACTCGGTGTTTTAATGGGGTTGCTTGGGAAAAAATTTGCGGGGGATCAATATGTGAATATAGAACCTCGAAAGAATACAGAGTGTACCCTGACAAAGAGAGTGTTTGATGATGCAGATGTTCTTACCGATGAAGAGGAGAAGAATCTGGAGGCGTTAATTGCAGAAAAAGAAGAACTGATCGGTGGAGATCTTGTTCTTATTACAACGAATGATGCAAGTCTTGATACGATGGAGAAGCTTCGTGATTATGCACAGAATTATTATAAAGAGAATAAGCTTGGCTGGGATCAGCCTATCGGAAGCGGAGCAATTTATGTAGATGACTGGGAGACCAGATATACCTGGCTTGCCACTCGCGGTATAGTAAAAGACAGATTATCTAAGGATAATACAGACTATATTGTGGATGAAACGAATGATATTGTGAATAAGGACCCTTATAAAGCATATACAAGGTTGATAAACCTGATAGCAGAAGAGACACAAAAGAGTCCGATGTTCCATATAAATATCAGCCCGATCTGGGTACTGCTTGGCTGTCTTGTGGTGTCCCTCATCTTTGTAGTAGCGCAGCTTTCCGGACAGGTAGGAAAAGATACAGTAAAGAAGTCTACCTATGTGAAGAAAGATGGTGTACAGATGAATGATAAAAAGGATGTCTTCTTACATTCTCATGTAACAAGAACAAAGAGAAAGTCAGATGATGACAGTGGAAGCAGCTGCAGCGGAACAGATGACTTTGGCGGCAGTGGCGGTTCTCACTAAGAATTTGGAAAGATAAAAACAAAGGAGGAATCCCATGTTTTACCGTTGTAAAGATTGTGGTGGTAATGCTGTTTACGACCCAAAGAAAAAGAAGATGGTATGTGAAAGCTGTGGCAATGAGGAGACACAGGAAAAAATACCACAGGAAAAGCTTCATATATGTAACAACTGTGGAGCGGAGATTGAATCCAAAAAGACAGATCTTGCTTTGAAATGTCCATACTGTGGGACGTATGTCATTTTTGAGGACAGGATGAAAGATGCGTATAAGCCTGATCTGGCATTGCCATTTGTGATAGATAGAAAAGAAGCGATAGAGATTATAAGGAAGAATTTTGCGAAGAAAATGTTCATTCCTAAAGATTTTTGTTCGACTTCAAGTCTGGAATCCCTTCAGGGAAGATATGTTCCATTTTGGATGTATGATATGGAGACCCATGTGCATTTTGAAGGAGAAGGAAGAAAAATCAGAACGTGGACAGAAGGAGACTATGATTGTACGGAGACGAGTATATATCGTCTTGTAAGAGATTTTGATGTGAACTATGATAAGATTCCTGTTGATGCATCGAAAAATATGCCAGATGAGAAAATGGATTTAGTGGAGCCTTATAAATATACTGCACTAGGGAAGTTCCGCTCAAGATATTTGTCTGGATTCCAGGCAGAAATTTATGATGAAAATAAAGAAGAACTTTTGCCCAGGGCACAGAAAAAAGCAAAGAAATATACAGAGGGTTACCTTGATGAGTATAACAATAGTTATAGCAGTGTGAAACCTGCTATTAAAAAAGTAGATAGTAAAGAAATGAACTCCTACTATACATTTTTACCGGTATGGCGTTATGTATACCGTTATCAGGGAACAAATTATGAGTTTTTTGTTAATGGTCAGACGGGAAAAGCAATAGGAACGCCGCCGACCAGCAAGGCGAGAATGTTCTCATGGTTTGCAGCAGTTACGTGTTCACTGTTCTTTCTTGCGGAAATGATTCTGTATTTTCTGGAGGTGGCATAAATGGGGAAAATCTGGAGACGAATTTTAATAGGAATCGTTATACTCGCCGCGATTATAGGCATCGTGGCAAAGTTGCTTGAGCCGGAAGAATACACCAATACAAAACCTCGTCAAAATACAGAATGTACAATCACGCAGAGAGTATTGGATGAAGCGGGCAAAATGACTGATAAACAGAAGAAAGATCTTGAAGCTCTGATTGCAGAAAAAGAACAGCTAATTGGCTGTGATATCGTTATCCTTACAATAAATGAGCCGGGGCTTGATAGTTATGATGAAATCCGAGACTATGCACAGGCATATTATGAGGATAACAAATTTGGCTGGAATAAAGCCAATGGAGACGGGATCATTTATGTGGATGACTGGGAAACGGGATACACCTGGATGTGTACAACTGGTCTTGCAAAAACGAGACTCGATGATACGGACACAGAACAGATTGTGGATAGTGCCAACGAAATCGTAAATGATAATCCATATGAGGCTTACACATCTATTGTAAATAATGTAGCAACCATGATTCAGACAGGCCGTTCCTCTTATGTGCAGATTAACCCGATTATTGTCTTTCTTGCAGCAGCAGTAATCGGAGCCATTTTTGTAGGTGTCCAGTTAATCGGACATGGAGGAAAAGACACTGTTCTAAGGTCTACCTACGCAAAAGGCGGCGTGCAAATGAATGAAAAGCAGGATATCTTCTTGCATTCCCATGTGACCAGAACGAAACGACCGAGTAAAAGCAGCGGTGGCGGAGGAAAAGTCGGAGGAACTGGAGGACATGGCGGAGCCGGAGGAAGGCATTAAATTAGAAATTTGCCGGGGTGAGTAAACAGACGAACCCCCAGAGAAAATATACTCTATATCTGTGACTTTAGTCGCGGCGGTTTGAATATTCGCTTAAGTGCTCGTATCCAAACCTTGCTCCGAGGCCACAGATATAGAGTATATTTTCTCTGGGGGTTCTGGTTGTTTCAATCCGGCAAATTTATTAAAAGATTTGGGGAAGAAGACAGGAGAAGAAAGCTATCTGGGAAACTAAATTTCAAAGAATTAACACAGAAATCCATAAGAAAAAATTATTATTTTTACACATTAAAATAATAATATAAGTATCGAACTCTTATGACTCAACTTTTTAAAAAGTCATAACCATCTGATGATTCCTCAAATTCTTCCAACAATAAATAGCAATTCTTCCCCAGCCAAAACACAGCTCCCAAAGAGAGCAGGTATCCTATATTTGTGGCCTTAGAACGAGGATTGAATACGCCCTTTTTCTTAAATTGGCAAGTTTTGAAGATGAAGAACTTCTTGAAAATTTAAAAAAAGATGCAGACATTGATACTATCATAAAAACTTTTGGATAAAAATAAAATTGCTTAACAAAAACTGATTAACAATGAAAGAATAGATTTTTGATGAAAAAATGAAGAAATTGGATTTACGCTTAAATCTTGCCTTTTTTTAATAGTCATGCTACACTTAAAAATGAAATTTAAAAACGTTTAACTTTTAAAGGAGATTATATATGTGTGGAATTGTTGGATACACTGGTAGAGAGGCAGCAGCACCGATTGTACTGGATGGCTTATCAAAGCTGGAATACAGAGGATATGATTCAGCTGGAGTAGCTGTTTTCAATGAAGCTACGAATGAGATAGATATTGTAAAGACAAAGGGACGACTGAAGAATCTGTTAGAGAAGACAGATAGCGGAAAAGCGATGCCGGGCGGATGCGGTATTGGACATACCCGCTGGGCAACGCATGGCGCACCTTCTGAAAAGAATGCACATCCGCATTGTAGTGATGACAAGATGGTTGTTATGGTTCATAATGGAATTATTGAAAACTATCAGGAATTAAGAGATCATCTTACACAGAAGGGATATACGTTCTATTCTGAGACAGATACAGAAGTAGCGGTGAAGCTTATTGCTTACTACTATGAGAAAACAGATCATAATCCATTAGAAAGTATGTCAAGAGCACTTCTTCGTGTTCGTGGTTCTTTCGCACTGGGTATTATGTTTAAAGATCGTCCAGGTGTTGTTTATGCAGCACGTAAGGACAGTCCATTAATCGTTGGACAGAATGAAGGCGGAGCATTTATCGCTTCCGATGTTCCTGCTATCCTTTCTTACACAAGAAATGTATATTATCTTGATAATATGGAGATGGCAGAACTTCATGAAGACAGCATCAAGTTCTATAATATGAACGGTGATGAGATTGAAAAAGAAATGGTCAGCATTAAGTGGGATGCTGAAGCAGCAGAAAAGGGTGGCTTCGAACATTTCATGATGAAAGAGATTCATGAGCAGCCAAAGGCACTCAAGGATACGATCAATACCTACATAAAAGACGGAAAGATTGATTTGAGTTCTGTCGGAATTTCACCAGAAGAATTTGCACAGTATCATAGAATTTGCATTGTAGCCTGTGGCTCAGCATATCATGTTGGTATCGCAGCGAAATATGTAATGGAAGACTTAACAGGTTTAATGGTAGATGTAGATTTTGCTTCTGAATTCCGTTATCGTAATCCAAAGCTCTCTAAAGATACATTGGTTATTATTATTTCACAGTCAGGAGAAACAGCAGACAGCCTTGCAGCACTTCGTCTTACAAAAGAGATGGGAGTAAAGACATTAGCAATCGTTAATGTTGTTGGCTCCAGTATCGCAAGAGAAGCAGATTATGTTATGTATACTTTAGCTGGACCAGAGATTGCTGTTGCTACTACAAAAGCATATAGTACACAGTTAATTTGTATGTATATTCTTTCCATGTATGCTGCACAGGTAAGAGGCGAGATCGAAGAATCTGCTCTTGATCATATGCTTCAGGAAATCGTACTTCTTCCAGAAAAGGTTGCAAGTATCTTAACAGATAAAGAGCGTATTCAGTGGTTCGCAAATAAATTCGCTTCCGCACATGATGTATTCTTTATCGGTCGTGGACTTGATTATGCAATCTGTCAGGAAGGAAGCCTGAAGATGAAGGAAGTCAGCTACATACATTCCGAAGCTTACGCAGCAGGCGAGTTGAAGCATGGAACGATCAGTCTGATTGAAGATGGAACACTCGTAATTGGTGTGCTTACACAGAGCCATCTTTGTGAGAAGACTTTGAGCAACATGCAGGAAGTAAAGAGTCGTGGAGCATATCTGATGGGCGTTGCAGAGAATGGAAGCTACTACCTTGAGGATATGGTGGACTTTGTTGTATATGTACCTAAGACAGATCCACATTTCACAACAACTCTCGCAATCATCCCACTTCAGTTAATGGGATACTATGTAAGCGTAGCAAGAGGACTTGATGTAGATAAGCCAAGAAACCTTGCAAAGAGTGTTACAGTAGAATAGTTATAAAATACTAATTTGCTGGGGACACAGACGCCGCTTTAGTAGAAGATGTTGAGCTGAATTGTAGTTAGCCTTTTAAAGAAAAAAGAATGGTTATAAGTTTGATTTTGTTCCGTTGCGCTAAGCATTCCATTCTGCCCAGAAAAACAGGAACTTGGGAAAAACGAGTCCCAAGTTCCTATGGTCAGAATTCCATAGCGCAAAGTCACAAAATGCAATACTTATAACCATTCTTTTTTCTTTATCATAGTTTTCTTACAATTCAGCATAAAATTTTATTTCAGCGGCTGTCTGGCTTTGATAACAAATAGCAAATTGGTGATTTTTGTTGAAAAGAGAAGGGGATTCTCCAGAAGTCTATGGTTTTTATTAGAATGAACATCTCCAAAGGGGGACTTTCTTACTCGATTGTATAAAAATTACATTTATCTATTCCTACCTTATGGAGAATTTCTCTCTGGTTAACTTTCATAGCCTTCTGGGCAATCCCCTTATTCTTCCTCAAGCGAAAATACTAATTTCCTTCTGGTTTTCGTTTCTTTAGCCCCTCAAATAAATTAGTATTTAATCTCCCATTCTCACCAACTGTGGATTTAGGATAGTCAGAAAAAAGAAAAAATACCATATCCCAGATGCGGCTTCGGAGCGTGTTTAAGATGCGAACGAGCATTTTAAACACAGCGACTACAGAGCAGATGGGATATGGTATTTTTTCTTTTTTCGTCTATATGAAATCTACAAATTAGTATTTTGATTTTTCACAAATGGCAAGAAAAGAAAGGATTAAGCAAAATATTACCAATAGAAATGCCGAATATCATAAATTGTTGTAAATTTTACATAATAATATCAAGAAATTCGTAATGGTTGTATTTGACCCGTTTTTTTGCCAGTGATATAATTTATACATAATATTGTGTAATTTTACAAATGCACAATGGCTGATTACAAAAACCGCCTGATAAATATATCCGGCAAGCCAGATGATTTGGGTGGAAGAAAGGATGGGAGATATGAAGTATGTAGCGGGTGTAGATATAGGTAATGCTACCACTGAGGTCGCTCTTGCAAAGATTGATGGGACAGATTTAACATTTCTGGCGAGTGGTATCGGACCTACAACCGGAATCAAAGGAACTTTGCAGAATATCAGCGGAGTTTTCATGTCTTTAAAGAATGCTCTTGAAAAGGTAGGCATGGATTACAGTGATCTGGCAGAGATTCGTATTAATGAAGCTGCTCCTGTTATTGGAGATGTAGCGATGGAGACGATTTCTGAAACAGTTATTACAGAGTCAACAGTAATCGGACATAATCCAAGTACTCCGGGAGGTACAGGAATCGGAGTTGGTACTTCTGTTCTTGTAACAGAGCTTTCTAAGATAAAAGAGGCGAAGGATGTTATTGTGATTGTTCCTGATAAAGTAGGTTTTGCGCAGGCAGCAACACTGATGAATCAGGCAAAAGAGAATATAAATATTACAGGTGCGATCGTACAGGCAGATGACGGAGTATTACTTAATAACCGTCTTGATAAGAAGATTCCTATTATTGATGAAGTTGCCATGATCGAGAAGGTTCCGCTGGGAATGACTTGTGCGATCGAAGTGGCACAGCAGGGAAGTATATTATCTACATTGTCTAATCCATATGGAATTGCAACAGTATTTCATTTGAATTCAGAGGAGACAAAGAGAGTTGTTCCGATTGCACGTTCTTTAATCGGAGCACGTTCCGGTGTAGTAATTAAGACACCAACGGGTGATGTAAAGGAAAGAAGTATTAAGGCAGGAACCATCAATATTATCGGTCTTAAGAAGGAAGTCGATGTGGATGTTGACGAGGGTGCCGATAAGATTATGGAAGCGATATCTGTTATTCAGGATATTGATGATATTCAGGGTGAGACAGGAACGAACGCCGGCAATATGCTGAATAATGTTCGTCGTGTTATGGCAGGTCTTACGAATAAAGAGCCAAAAGATATTAAGATTCAGGATTTACTGGCTGTAGATACATTTAATCCACAGAAAGTTGTTGGAGGTATTGCAGACGAGTTTGCATTAGAGAATGCCGTAGGAATTGCAGCGATGGTTAAGTCTGACAGACTCCAGATGGAGATGATCGCGAATGTACTTACTGAAAAGTTAAAAGTTCCTGTATATGTTGGTGGTGTTGAAGCAGACATGGCAATTAAGGGAGCATTAACTACTCCTGGTACAAGTGTTCCACTGGCAATTGTTGATATGGGTGCTGGTTCTACAGATGCATCAATTATCAACAGAGAAGGTAAGGTAAAACTGGTTCATCTGGCCGGTGCCGGAAACATGGTTTCTTTGTTAATTCAGTCTGAACTTGGTCTGGATACGATCGAACTTGCAGAAGATGTAAAGAAGTACACTCTTGCCAAAGTAGAAAGTCTTTTCCATATTCGTCATGAGAATGGAACGGTTCAGTTCTTTGATAAACCATTAGATCCATCTATTTTTGCAAAGGTTGTTCTTGTAAAAGAGAATGACGAGCTTGTGCCATTAGACGGAGTGGAATCTTTGGAAAAAGTAAAACAGGTTCGTATGGATGCCAAGAAGAAAGTATTTGTAAGAAATGCGATTCGTTCTCTGGCAAAGGTAAGTCCTACAGGTAATCCAAGAGACATTCAGTTCGTAGTAATGGTTGGCGGATCTGCACTGGATTTTGAGATTCCAAACTTTGTAACAGATGCGCTGGCGGATTATGATATTGTAGCTGGACGCGGTAATATTCGTGGTTGTGAAGGACCTCGTAATGCCGTTGCTACAGGTCTTGCTATGGCATGTGTAACAGAAGAATAATTTTATCTCAGTCGAGAAGACTCCCACCTCTTTCAGGTGGTGAGTGACTGCTCGACTTGAATTAATAACAATAGACGAACTTATAAAACAGGCTAGTATAAAAATGATTTGTAGTTGCATTTTTATACTAGCCTGTTTTGTAAGTTCTTTTTTGATGCAGTGAAGAAAAAAAACAAGTGACTCTCAGCAACTATTTTTTTCATCTATATTTAATACAATGAAAGTAGAAATAAAAAGTAGAAATAATAAGGTGTTTTAATCTAAAGGAGGTTTGATGTTTATGAAAAAAATGATGAAAGTCCTGTGGAATAAAGGTTTCCTTTCTTTTGTTCTCGCTGTTTCCTTTCTGGCTGGTGCTATCGTACCAGGAGGCTATGTACGAGCGGCGGCACCGGCTGCCATTCCTGCCACGTTATCCTTAAAAGAAGCAACCGGTGTATGCAGTGGAAGTGCGACAGCATTTAATGTAAACAGCACTTCTTTTGAGTCAAGTAAATTAAAGTTCTACAGAGAAATGCTTGATGGTGTTCATGAAAAAAATAACGCATCAACGAAACAGAATGCGCCGAAGGCAACGGCAGCGGAGGATTGGTTTTCTGTTGCATATATGCTTCATCAAAAACGGAGAAAACAATCGTCAACCAGTAATTATAACTCTCGAATGGAAGCAATGCGGTATGTTACAATTGCAGAATACAATAATACCAATAAGATATCCAATAATGAGTATAAAAATGGTTATAACTGGTACATTCATCGCAGTGGTCTAAATTACAGCAGTTCTTTAAGCGGTGCTAATACAGATATACGTAAAAAGCTGTATGACTATTATCTGGCACAACATACTAGTAGCAGTAATAAAAAAGGCTGGAATTCAGGATCTCAAAGTGCCACCAATAGTTTTTCTGCTCTTACGGATACTACAAACCGCGATGTCTTCTGGTCTGTTTTAAGTTTAAATCGAACAGATGGTGACAAGAGAAGAAACGGTCATGGAAGTGCTCTGATTGCTGTTTTTTATGATTTCAAGATTAGTCCTGTGCTTCAGGAAGATAAAGGAACAACTTATATCAGACAGAGAAATGATGGCAGTGATCGTAAAGACTCTTTTGTTTCAAGTATTACAAATAATTCACCGCAGAATGTTAATGCAGAATATACCGGCAGTACTGAAAATACGGTTTCACATACCAGTAATATTAATGGAAGTTCTTCCTATACAATGGGACATTCTGTAACAGTCGGCACAAATGTTAATTTTGGAGCATTCGCAAGTGGTTCAATTGATTATACATTTGATTATTCGAATACAGTGGAAAAAGGATGGTCAAAGGAAGAATCCGTAAGCAAAACAGAGCGGAAAGAAGATAAATCGTCAATTTCTCTCCCGGCATACAGTGCGATTATGATGAAGAGGACAACTTCTGACAGTGAAGAAGTTACAACGTATAATTGCCCGGTACTCCTTACTTATAAAGTTATGTTATTAGAACATATATTAAATGCCAGTAATGATGAAGCTGATGCAGATACAGCAACATTAGGTGTTTTTGGAAGTGACAGTATCAGTGCGCGTGAAGATTTAAAAGTATACCTTACCGATAATATAAATATTAAAGATACTAACCGTAATATTACGTGGAGTGAACTGCAATCAAATTCTGATACTAAAAATGCATTTCAGTATGCAAAATCTAATACGGCATTGTATATTCCAATGTCTTCTGCAGGAGCTACATACAGTGTAAATTTAAAGACAATAAACGTTACATATGATGGACTGATTTCAACGCAGCCATTATCAAAAATTGAAACGACAGCATCGGATTTGAATCTTCTGACTGGTAATTCTCTTACCATATCCAATATTAGAGTCAAAGGAATTAATAAAGCAGGTACGGATTATATTGGATTTAATCAGGACAGGGGACACTGGATCATAACTTCTGCAGATGGAAAAGAAGATGTTTCCGGGAACATAGCGAGTTTGAGCCAAAGCCGTTCTGGAAAAGTAACATTGAATGCACATAATCCAGGAACAGTCTACCTGGAATATGTGATTGATGAGAATTGTTATGCGACAGCATCTGCGCCGATGGCATATATGACAAATCGACAACTTGCTTCTACAGCAATTCTTAAAGTTACGATAGCAGCGAAAAAAACAGCAGTTCCGACACCGGAAGCAACAAAACTCGGCTCTGTAAAAGCAGCAAAAAGATCGATTGCTTTGACATGGAAGAAAATAACTTCCAAAGTGCAGAAAAAGAGAATCAAAGGTTATCAGATTCAGTATAGTACAAAGAGAAGCTTTAAAAAAGCAAAAACAAAAAATGTGAATGGATACAAAAAAACTCGTGTTACATTAAAAAAATTAAAAGCAAAGAAGAAATATTATATACGTGTCCGCACAATTTTAAAGATTAATGGCAAGACATATTATTCTAAATGGTCAAAGATAAAATCTGTGAAAACAAAGTAATGTGCAGCTGTGCGATTGCCAATTATAAACTTTCCCATCCCTTTAAATCCCCACCGTTCTAATTTCGTTGGAAAGGTGGGGATAGCATCAAGTTGACAGGATTCCGAAGCTTGTTTATAATAAATTCGTTAAGAATAATTCGTTGAGAGTAATTAAAAAATAATACTATTTATTTTGGAAGGGATTGAAAAGTTTTTATGGGAAAGATACAGATCATTACGGACTCTGCAAGTGATATCTCAAAGGAAGCAGAACAGAAATATAATTTAGATGTGATCTCCTATTCTGTTGTGATAGGAGATCAGACATATACAAGTCGTGTAGATTTTGATAATGAAGGATGTTATAAGCTGATGGAGGAGAATGATGGAATTCCAATGACTTCTCAGATTACAGCCTTTCAGTTTATGGATTTATATTATGAGTATTATCAGAAGGGATGCACAGAACTTGTATTAATTTTGATTAATGGAAAAGGATCAGCCACATACAATAATTCATTGATGGCAGTTGATATGCTGATTGAAGAACATCCGGAATGTGAAGGTAAGATGCATATTTACAGCCATGATGGTGGAAGTTATAGCGCCGGATATGGTGAACTTGCAGTTATGGCAGGAAAGATGGCACAGGAAGGAAGCTCTGTCGAAGAAATTAATGCGTATCTTGAGGAAAAGATTGCTCACAGACGCATTTATTTTGGAATTTATAATCTGAAATATGCAGGAAAGTCCGGACGTATTCCGAGTGCAGCGGCATTTATCGGAGATAAGATTGGAATTAAGCCGATTATGAAGATTTGGGATCATGAGATCACAACTGCCGGAAAGTGTCGGGGAGAGAAGAAAGTTGTATCTAAAATCTGCGATATGGCAATTGCAGACATGGAACCGGGTTCTGCATATCAGATCGAATACGGGGATGATGATAAGATTAAGGAAGAGATGGCGCAGAAGATGACAGAGAAGCTTGGCTACGGTCCAAGTAGCTATTATCAGATTGGAGCAGAAATAGCAGCGAATGCAGGACCTCGTGTTGTTGGTATTGCATTTGATGCAAAGGAGTAAGATTTTACTGGCAGGCAGAGTTCGTCGAGAGGTTACATTTTATGGAAAAGGTATTACAAAAAGAAAGGAAGCTGAGAATATCTATTCTCGGAGATTCGATCAGTACATTCGCTGGCTATACACCAAAAGACAGTGTTTTCTATGATTCTTATGTGCAGTGGGAGACAGGAGTTAAAACAGTAGAAGATACATGGTGGATGCAGGTGATTCGTGCATTTGATGCAGAGCTTGGCATTAATAATTCGGTGTCAGGCAGTATGGTATCAGGTAATTTATCTACATCTGCTATGGCAGAAGAAAGAATTCAGGCTTTAGGAGAGAATGGATTACCGGACCTCATTCTTGTGAGTGCAGGTTGTAATGACTGGGGATTTTGCGTATTGCCGGAAGAATTTGAATCGGCATACCAGACAATGCTTTGCAGATTGAAGAACACATATCCATATGCACAGATATGGTGCTGCACCCTTCCGGAGGGAAAAGAGCCGGAAGGAGAAGTGTTCTTTAATATCGATGGAACGATATCAAAGAGAATTTATTCTGATATTATACGAGACTGTGTACAGAAGGCAGAAGTGCATCTGGCAGATTTAGAAAAGTATCAGGAAGAATACGAAACTGTAGATGGAGTACATCCAAATAAAGAAGGAATGAAAATGCTCGCCGGATTATGGATGAAAGAATTGGCACTTTAATTTATCTCAGTCGAGAAGACTCCCATCTCTTTCAGGTGGTGAGTGACAGCTGCTCGACTTGAATGGAAGAGGAGAGCCTGCTGATTTTAAATGCAATAAACGAGAATTGATTTGAAGGTATAATGAATCATTCTTTCTTTTTTATTCGTTTTGTTTCTCTGTTATTATATGAAAAGAGCTAGAAAGATATGGATGAATAAATAAGAAGAATACATTTTTTTGTGCAAAATCATGAAATGATGGGAATATCATAAATTTTTTAGATTTATTTCTGTGATTTCATAGAAAATTGAAAAATGATGTGTTATAATAGCTTCAAAATTTATAAGAACATGAAATGAAGTTTTTTATAATATTTATTTCATATTTAGATTTATTTCATATTTTAAGAAGGGAAGTTTTCGCGATGGAAAAGAAAGATATTAACTGGGGCGAGCTGGGCTTTAGCTATCAGCAGACAGAGAAAAGATTTGTAGCTAATTTTAAGGATGGTGCATGGGATGAAGGTGCCCTTACAGAAGATGCTACAATTACTCTGAACGAGTGTGCCGGTGTATTTCAGTATGCACAGACATGTTTTGAAGGTTTAAAGGCATATACAACAGAGAGCGGAGATATCGTTTGCTTTCGTCCTGACTTAAACGCAGCCCGTATGGCAGATTCCTGTAGAAGACTGGAGATGCCGGTATTCCCTGAAGAAAAATTTGTTGAAGCTGTTGTAGAAACAGTAAAAGCGAATGCAGCATATGTAGCACCTTACGGTTCAGGAGCTACTTTATATATTCGTCCATATATGTTTGGTTCTAATCCGGTTATTGGTGTAAAACCAGCGGATGAGTATCAGTTCCGTATTTTTGTTACTCCAGTAGGACCATACTTTAAAGGTGGAGCAAAGCCTATTACAATCAGAGTTTCAGATTTTGATCGTGCAGCTCCTCATGGAACAGGACATATCAAAGCAGGACTGAATTATGCGATGAGTTTACATGCAATCGTAGACGCACATAATCAGGGATATGATGAGAATATGTATCTTGATCCAGCCACAAGAACAAAGGTTGAGGAGACTGGTGGAGCGAACTTTATTTTCATTACAAAGGACGGTAAGCTTGTAACACCGAAGTCAGACAGTATTCTTCCATCTATTACCCGTCGTTCTCTGATGTATATCGCAGAACATTATCTTGGAATGGAAGTAGAACACAGAGAAGTTCTGTTTGATGAGGTAAAAGATTTTGCAGAGTGTGGTCTTTGCGGAACAGCAGCAGTAATTTCTCCAGTTGGAAAGATTGTTGATCATGGAAAAGAAATCTGTTTCCCAAGCGGAATGGATGATATGGGACCTGTAATCAAGAAGTTATATGATACGCTTACAGGAATCCAGATGGGACATATTGAAGCACCAGAAGGATGGATCCAGACAATCTGTAAACATGGCGAATGTTAATATTCTAAAATAAATAAAATGGTTCTATAGTTATATATAAGAGACATATTTATACAGGAGAAAGAGATGAGAAGACATTTCTTTCTCCTGTTTTTTGCTTTACAGGAAAGAAATTCCTAGGAAATGTGTTGAGGCACATTCGTTATCCTTTTTTTCAAATAGTTAGAATTAGGAAATCCTATTTGCAAAATGCATAAGTAATTGCTGAAAAAACTACTATTTTATGATATAATGAACAAGAAAATTGTGAATTTTGAAACGGGAGGAGTCTGTTATGCCAGATACCAGATTTATTACAGAATTTGACCAGTACTTATTTGGTCAGGGGACACATTATGATTTATATAATAAACTTGGAGCACATCCTATGACAGTTGATGGTGAAGAGGGAGTATATTTTGCTGTATGGGCACCGAATGCGGAAGCAGTTTCCCTGGTTGGCAATTTTAATGAATGGGATGGGAATGCTACACCGATGGAACGTTTAGAGCCATTGGGAATTTATGAAATCTTTCTTCCTGAAATGGAGATTGGAGATATTTATAAATATTGTGTTACAACAAAGGCGGGCTATACGATACTAAAGGCAGACCCTTATGGATTTCAGGCAGAACTCCGTCCGAATAATGCATCTGTTATTGCTGATATTTCCGATTTTAAATGGCAGGATAGCCGGTGGATGAAGAAGAGAGAGAAGTTCGATGATAAGAAAGATCCTATGTTTGTATACGAAGTACATCCGGGTTCCTGGAAAAAGCATGAACAAACAGAAGAAGATGTAGATGGATTTTATAATTACAGAGAGATGGCTCATGAGCTGGCAAAATACGTGAAAGATATGGGATATACTCATGTTGAGTTAATGGGTATTGCCGAGCATCCATTTGATGGTTCCTGGGGATATCAGGTGACGAATTACTTTGCGCCAACTTCACGACATGGTTCTCCGGAAGATTTTCAGTATTTCATCAATTATCTTCACCAACAGAATATTGGTGTTATTCTTGACTGGGTACCGGCACATTTCCCAAGAGATGCTTTCGGCTTAGCTGAATTTGATGGAACCTGTCTTTATGAATATGCTGACCCAAGAAAGGGTGAACATCCGGACTGGGGAACGAAAGTATTTGATTATGGGAAGACAGAAGTCCGGAACTTCCTCATTTGTAATGCCCTGTTTTGGTTGGAAAAGTATCATGTAGACGGACTTCGTGTAGATGCAGTTGCCTCTATGCTTTATCTAGACTATGGACGAGAAGATGGTCAGTGGGTTCCTAATATTTATGGTGGAAATGAAAATCTTGAAGCAATCGAATTCTTTAAACATCTGAATACGATCGTAAAGAAGAGAAATCCTGGAATCGTTATGATTGCAGAAGAATCTACCGCATGGCCAAAAGTAACGGATAAGGCAGAGTATGGAGGCTTGGATTTCAGCCTTAAGTGGAATATGGGCTGGATGCATGACTTTTTAGAGTATATGAAACTTGATCCATATTTTAGAAAATATAATCATACTAAGATGAATTTTGCCATGGTTTATGCATATTCAGAAAACTATATGCTTGTTCTTTCTCATGATGAAGTTGTTCATTTAAAGTGTTCTATGATAGAAAAAATGCCAGGAAGCTACGAAGAGAAATTTAAAAATCTTATGGCAGGCTATGCATTCATGACAGGGCATCCAGGTAAGAAACTTCTTTTCATGGGACAAGACTTCGGACAGCATCGGGAATGGAGTGAAGAGAGGGAACTTGATTGGTTCCTTCTAGAGAAAGAGCCGAATCATCAGCTTCAGTTATTTGTAAAAGAATTACTTCACCTATATAAAAGTAATAAATGTCTTTATGAATATGATTGCTGGCCGGAAGGCTTCGAATGGATCAATGCGGATGATGGTGACAGAAGTATTTTCTCCTTTGTAAGACATTCTGCAAGTGGAAAGAATAACATGCTTTTTGTTATTAACTTTACACCGGTAGAACGTCCGGATTACCGGGTAGGAACAACGTGCCGCAGAAAACATACTCTTGTACTGAACAGTGATGATAAGAAGTTCGGCGGAAAAGGAAAGAGACGACCGAAAGAATATAAGCCAGTGAAAAAAGAATGCGATGGAAGAAAGTACTCTATCCAATATAAATTGCCAGCATATGGAGTAGCGGTATTTAAATTCTAATTTATCAATTTCTGAGTTTGCCGGGGTATTCTTGAATAATTTGCTGAAAAATACTCTTAAGAATTATTGACCAGAATTGACGATGATACATTAATAAAGTATAATCAGAATTACGGGAGCAGCGTTAGCAGCGGAGTAATTCGTGACATCATATAGTAAGTATATCATGATATTAGAGGTCAAAAGGTCAAACGCCTTATCGTGCATGCACGAAAAGGCGTTTGACTTTGGGACCCGCGAAACATGAGGAAGAAGAAAAAGAGGACAATAGGATAATATGGATAAAATAGCAGTTCTTATACCTTGTTATAATGAGAGCAAAACAATTGAAAAAGTAATTAAGGATTTTAAAGCAGTATTACCGGATGCAACAATTTACGTGTATGATAATAATTCTACAGATGGTACAGATGAGATTGCACGTCAGAATGGAGCTGTGGTACGTTATGAGTATCAACAGGGCAAAGGAAATGTAATTCGTCGTATGTTCCGGGATATTGATGCGGAATGTTATATTATGACAGATGGAGATGATACATATCCAGCAGTGAATGCACCAGAGATGGTAGACAAGGTCTTAAACCGAAATGTAGATATGGTAGTTGGTGATAGATTATCCTCAACTTATTTTCAGGAGAATAAACGACCATTTCATAACTTTGGTAATTCATTAGTAAGAAGCTCCATTAATCATCTGTTCCACACAGATATTAAAGATATCATGACCGGATATCGTGCCTTCAGTTATGAATTTGTAAAGACATTCCCTGTAATCTCAAGAGGATTTGAAATTGAAACGGAAATGAGTATTCATGCCGCAGATAAGAATATGTTTGTAGAGAATGTAATTGTTGATTACAAAGACAGACCAGAAGGAAGCGAGAGCAAGTTAAATACTTATTCAGATGGAATAAAAGTACTTCGAACAATTGCACGATTATTCCGTACCTATCAGCCAATGAAATATTTTGGGTTGATTTCAGCAGTATTAGCAGTATTGGGTGGTGGATTTTCAGTACCAGTTTTTAAAGAATATTTTGCAACAGGTTTAGTAAAACGTTTCCCTACCCTGATCGTATGTTGTTTTGTCATTCTTACAGCAATTCTATCCCTGTTTTCCGGAGCAATTTTAAAAACAATTACCTGGAAGAACAGACAGGATTTTGAGATGATACGTCATTATGCAAGAAACCGCAAAAAAGAATTAGAAGAATAAATCTGATTTGTAGATTGATTTGTAGATTTAATATAGACGAAAAAAGAAAAAATACCATATCCCATCTGCTCTGTAGTCGCTGTATTTAAGATGCTCGTCCGCATCTTAAACACGCTCCCAAGCCGCATCTGGAATATGGTATTTTTTCTTTTTTCTGATTATTCTAAATCCACAGTTGGTGAGAATGGGGATTTTCCAGAAGATTATGGATTCTCGGGAAATTAAAGTCTAAAGGATTGACGCATTTTTTCTGGAGGTGTTGATAATGGAAGCAATGAAAGATTATGTTGCCCATCTGGATAACAAAAAAAGAATTACGCTCAGAGGAGCTGCTTATCAGTATTATAATGTAAAAGAATATGGAAATGGTTGCATTATTCTGGAACCTCGGGAACTGGTAGTGCCAGAGAGCATTTCAGCCAGAACTCTGGCAGATATGGATCATGCAGTAAGTAACTTTAAGAGAGGCGATGTTTCCCCAGCTATTGACCTGTCGGATTTGTAGAATCAAACTGAATATGGAACTAAATACGAGCAGTTAGTCTATAAAAAATAGGTTAGCTGCTTTTTTCATGCAAAAAAGGAGGTACTGAAGAAAATCAAAAAATTCTCTGTATATACAACAATTCAAATGTCAGCCTTTTAGAATTCAATTCCCCGGGAAGTCAAGACCTTCAGGAAAATCCTCATTCTTACCAACTGTGGATTTAGATAGTCAGAAAAAAGAGAAAATGTTATATCCCAGATGCGGCTTGGGAGCGTGTTTAGAATGCGGATGCGCATTTTAAACACAGCGACTACAGAGCAGATGGGATATAACATTTTCTCTTTTTTCGTCTATAGTAAATCTACAAATCAGAATCTTTGTTAAAGTATTCTTTTGTTAATTTCACTACAGTTCCCGATAACAGGAATACAGCAATTAAGTTTGGAATGGACATAAGTCCGTTAAATGTTTCTGCGATACTCCATAATAATCCAAGGTCTACCGTTGCGCCGATGATTGCAACGAGAGAGTAGACGATCATAAATGGGCGGATCGTTTTTGTTCCAAAAAGAAATTCGATACAGCGAGAGCCGTAAAGTCCCCAGCCGATCGTGGTGGAGAATGCAAAGCAACAAAGTGCAATGGCTGTGAATATGGATACCCATCCACCGTAAGTTGAGGTAAATCCCTGAATAGTCAGTTCTGCGCCAGCGGCTGAGCCGTAAGGAATGTTGATTCCGCTACATAAGATGATCAATGCGGTCAGTGTACAGATAACAATCGTATCAGTAAATACTTCAAAAATACCAAACAAACCCTGTTTTACAGGATGAGTGATATCGGCTGTTGCATGAGCGATAGATCCGGTACCAAGACCTGCTTCATTGGAGAAGATACCACGAGATACACCTTTTTTCATACTGGTAAATAATGATCCGACCATTCCGCCGCTAAATGCTGCCGGATGGAAAGCTCCTTCAAAAATAGACCGAAATACTGCCGGTACATGCTGAATGTTTAAAAGAACAACGCCAAGTCCAAGGATGAGGTAAAGCAATGCCATAAATGGAACTAAAGTTTCTGTTACCTTTCCGATTCGGCGGATACCGCCGATAAGAATCAGTCCAACGCCGATGGCGATAATGATGCCGATTACAAGATTGATTGTAGAAAGGCTTTCTGATGAAGCAAGGTTAAAGTTGAGCATCAGGGAATCAATCGCAGTGACGATCGTGTTGACCTGTGTTGCATTTCCTGTTCCAAATACAGTGAGGACACCAAAGAGAGAAAAGAGAAAAGCTAGCCAGTGCCAGTGTTTGGAAAGACCATTTTTAATATAATACATCGGTCCTCCTACCCAGTCACCCTGAGAATTCTTTTCACGAAAATGAACGGCAAGTGTTACTTCAGAATATTTGGTACACATTCCAAGAAGGGCTGACATCCACATCCAGAAAACAGCGCCGGGTCCTCCTATCGTAATCGCACCGGCTACTCCGGCAATATTACCGGTTCCTACTGTTCCGGCAAGTGCGGTACAAACAGCCTGGAACGGGGTGATCGATCCATCTGCGGCTTCAGACTTATCAAAAATTCGTCCCAGTGTATTTTTGATAGAATAAGGAAACTTTCGAATCTGAATGAATTTTGTTCGGAAACTGAGGAAAAGGCCGACACCAATGATACAGATCATGGCAGGGATTCCCCAGATAAAGTTGTTAACAACTGTGTTAACGGCTTCTATTGTTTTTAGCATTAGTACAGTCCCCCTTTAATTTACTAAAGCAAAATTATACCATTATTTTGTTAATTAACGCAAGAGTTTTGCCCTTGTTTTTTTCTTAAAATTGTTTTATACTGTAAAAAGTTCAATATAAGACCAGGGGAGCTTGTGATTTTAAGAAGCTGAGAGTAAGGTAAACCTTAGACCCTTGTACCTGTTTGGATAATGCCAGCGTGGAAGAAGTTGTAAAAGAGCTTTTAATAACAGAATGTATCAGGATGTTTTTTGGAGAACTTTTAATATAAATTTTTTATAAAATTTTTTATTTTATATGATTATTTTATAAGAGATTTTTAGAATTTTATAAGAGAAAGTTTTAAGAATACCTGAGGATCATACAAAAGCAGCGTCAGCATTTATTGCCGGCGCTTTTCTTTTTTCAGGTAAGGCAGCACATGATATTTAAAGATATATGGAGGAATGAGAAATGAACGCAAGTGTAGCAATTCAGGTTTTGCCATCTGTGCAGGACGAAGAGGAAGTAATTCGTATTGTAGACGAGGTAATTGACTATATTAAATCAACTGGATTAAATTATTATGTAGGACCATGTGAGACATCAATCGAAGGAGATTATGATACGCTCATGGAAATCGTAAAGAATTGTCAGTTGGTAGCTGCTAAGGCAGGCTGCAAGGCAATGAATACCTATGTTAAGATCTCTTATAAAGCGGAAGGAGATGTGCTGACTATTGACAAAAAGGTTACAAAGCATCACCAGTAAGCTTCCGGCAGCAGTAGCACTCTGTCTGTTAATTCTTCTCTGGCAGTTTTTATATCAGAGCGGGGCAGTTCCGGCATATATGCTGCCGTCTCCGGTTCAGGTAGTAAAAGCACTTTTTACAGATCTGCCTACAATTTTGAGACATGCAGTTGTTACATTACAGGAAGCCTTTTACGGATTATGTATCGGTGTTGTACTGGCATTTGTCATGGCAACATTAATGGATCATTTTCGGATACTGAATAAAGCATTGTATCCCATTATGATTATTACACAGACCATTCCAACGATTGCAATTGCCCCTCTTCTCGTGTTATGGATGGGATTTTATATGGCACCAAAGATTACGCTTGTCGTGATTACAACATTTTTTCCTATTACGGTAGGATTACTTGACGGATATAAGAGTGTAGATAAAGATTCTATTGATTTGATGCGGGCAATGGGTGCATCAAAAGTGCAGATCTTTTTCCATGTGAAGCTACCGGCCGCATTACCGCAGTTTTTCTCAGGATTAAAGATTTCTGCTTCCTATGCAGTAGTAGGGGCAGTTATTTCTGAATGGCTTGGCGGTTTTGAAGGACTTGGTGTTTATATGACAAGAGTGTCAAAAGCATACGCCTTTGATAAAATGTTTGCAGTTATTATTTTTATTGTGATAATCAGCCTTCTTTTAATGTTTGCAGTGAATCTGATTAAGACGATTTCACTTCCATGGTTAAGAGTAGAAAAAAAGGAAGCTGAATAGTAAGAAGCTGAATAGTAACAAGTATAAGAAAAGTATATACAGGAGGAAAATATGAGAAAGTTAAATTGGAAGAAAGTCATTGCAGGAACTTTGAGTGCAGTTATGTTATTATCGGTAACAGCATGCGGTTCTGCTAATGGAAACAATGAAAGTGCAAGTACAGAAAGCAACAAAAAGAATCTTACAAAGATAACATTTTGTCTTGACTGGACGCCAAATACAAACCATACAGGAATTTACGCAGCAAAAGCACTTGGCTATTATGAAGATGCCGGACTTGATGTAGAGATTGTGCAGCCACCGGAAAATGGTGCAGCAACAATGTGTGCATCAGGACAGGCACAGTTTGCTATTGAGGCACAGGATACAATGGCAGCAGCAATTGATTCAGATAATCCACTTGGGATTACAGCAGTTGCAGGATTGATCCAGCATAATACATCGGGAATTATTTCCAGAAAGGGTGACGGCATTGACAGTCCAAAAGGACTTGAAGGAAAGACATATTCTACATGGGAATCCCCAATTGAGCAGGCAACTTTAAAAACAGTTATGAAAGATGAAGGAGCGGATTTCAGTAAGGTAAAACTGATCCCTAACAACATTACAGATGAACCGGCTGCATTAAAAGCAAAACAGACAGATGCAATCTGGGTGTTCTATGGATGGGGCGGAATCAACGCGACAGTAGAAGGTGTTGACTGTGATTACTGGAATTTCAAAGACATTGATCCGGTATTTGATTACTATACACCGGTTATGATCGCAAATAATGATTTCCTGAAAGATTCACCGGATGAAGCCAAAGCTTTCCTTGCAGCAACAGAAAAAGGATATCAGTATGCAATAGATAATCCAAAGAAAGCAGCAGATCTTCTTATTGAAGGCGATGATACAGGCTCTTTAAAAGGTTCAGAAGATTTAGTATATAAAAGTCAGGAGTGGCTTTCTAAACAGTATGTTGCAGATGCAGACAACTGGGGTGTGATCGATGAGACAAGATGGAATAACTTCTACACATGGCTTGCGCAGAATAAGCTGACAACAAAAGATCTTACAGGAAAAGGATTTTCTAACGAGTATCTTCCATCTTCTAAGTAATTTTTCGGATAATGATTTGTTTATGAAAGGAAATGGATAAATGTGTCTTTTAAAAGCAGAACATATTACAAAGAAATATAGTGGAAGAACTATAATCAAAGATATTAATATTGAACTGAATCAGGGAGAATTAGTCTCCCTTCTCGGGGTCAGTGGTTCTGGAAAGACAACACTTTTCCATGTGCTTTCCGGATTAACAACGCCAGAAGAAGGAAAAGTATTCCTTAATGGAGAAGATATCACATCCAAACCAGGTCAGATCAGTTACATGCTTCAGAAAGATTTACTTTTTCCACATAAAAAAATAATCGATAATGCAGCGCTTCCACTCGTACTTCATGGAATGAAGAAAAAAGAAGCGAGAGAAAAGGCGCAGACGTATTTTAAAGATTTCGGCTTAGAAGGGACAGAATATCAGTATCCTTCTCAGCTTTCCGGCGGCATGCGTCAGAGGGCAGCTCTTCTTAGAACATATCTGTCTTCCAATGGAGTAGCCCTTCTTGATGAACCGTTCAGCGCACTTGATACTATAACAAAAACAGCAATTCATAAATGGTATCTTGAAGTTATGCAGCATATTGATCTGTCTACAATTTTTATCACGCATGATATAGATGAGGCAATTTTACTCTCTGACAGAATTTACATCCTGAATGGAAAGCCAGGGGAAATACGTGATGAGATTGTGATAAAGGAAAAGAAACCACGAGCAGAAGATTTTTATCTAACAGATCAGTTTTTAGCATATAAGAGAAAGATAATAGCAAAACTTTAGATTAAAAAAGTGCCAAAATCTCTCCATTTGAACAAAGATCAGATGGAGAGATTTTACGAAGACGGCATAAAGAAAACGAAAGAAAAACAGGAAATAATAAACAGGAAAAAGAAAGGATTTTTATGGAGTGTATACATTTGAACTTTTTGACAGATAATAAAGGAAAGAAGTTTCTTTCTCCATCCCTTCCGAACAGTGATCTGAATGGAAAAATACTTAAAGTAATAATTTCTGATGGCAGCACAAAAAGAGTTTATCCGGTTTTTCAGCAAAAAGCAGGAATTTATGGTGAGGCCAGTGAATATATCCTTCGCCATGGGTGTGCCTGCTGTTCACTGACAACCGCATTGGCAGCTTTTGTGGAAAAGTATGCAAAATTAACACCGGACCAAACCATTTGCGAAATCGAGAAAAAACATTTTCCAAAAGAAGTTTATGAAAAAAATTACGGAAAAGTGATGGCAAGGCAGATGCCGGTATCTCTTTATGGCATTTCAGTAATTTTGAAAAAAGAAGGAATTTCCTGTGAATATGTAGGAAACTTTGAGGATAACTATGCCAAAAAGCAGATTATGGAACATTTACAAAAAGGCAGTCCTGTTATTATAGAAACAAGTAGAATGCGAAGAAAAGGCAGAAGAATCGTTCGCTTTTTTGATAAGAAATATGCAGGTTCTTATCATACAATGATTCTTCTTGGCGTTGATGAAGAAGGGCAGATAGTTTTTACAGATTCTGCAACAAGAGAATGGGCAGGAGAAGTACAAAGATTAAAAAGAGCAGACCTTTCCGAACTGATATCCTATATGTTTCCGCAGAAAAATACAGAGGATACGCATTTATATTTTAGCAGAAAGAAGAATACAGGAGGCTATATTTTACTTTATCAGGCTTAATTTTAACCTGTTGTTTACAAACGAAAGAAAATGATAAGGATTAAATAGCGATTCTTCAGATTATCTTCATTTTTTTCTCACAGACTGTTCACAATTTCCCGGTATGATAGAGACATCAAAAAAACAACAACGCTTTTTTGATAGATTTTTTTCATACTTTCCTCTCTTTAAGAACTGGCAATGGACCAGTTCTTTTTTTTCTTTCATTCGTTCCATTCCTTTTTTCAAGAATTCCAAAATCCTACTTGACAAAATTTTGAAGGTTTACTACAATAAGAAACATGATGCCTGTCCGGATATAACAGACATCATTTATATGAATTTCAGCGAAAGACGAAGACGGAAAGAAGTAACTTTTATTGATGCATTCCAGAGAGTGACCGGCTGGTGGGAGGTCATGTGCCAGATAGTAAGTGAATACATTTCTGAGTTGCACACCGAATGAGACTGCTGTTTTTAGTAGGCTGTGACGGAACGGCGGCCGTTATCCGCAGAGGCGTTGATTGACGCTTGTCTATGAGGCAGAACATTTTGTTTTGCGAAAAAAGGTGGTACCACGAAGTTATATCTCGTCCTTTTATTAGGACGGGATTTTTTTACTTTACAGGGAATTCCATTGGAGAATTCCGTTGGGATACCCTGTTAAATAAAAATAAGAAAAATAAATGGAGGTTTTTATGACAGTATATGACGAACTGGTTGCAAGAGGATTGATTGCACAGGTAACAGATGAAGACGAAATTAAGGAACTTGTAAACAATGGAAAGGCTGTATTTTATATTGGATTTGACCCAACAGCAGACAGTCTTCACGTAGGACATTTCATGGCTCTTTGTCTGATGAAACGTCTTCAGATGGCAGGAAATAAGCCAATTGCTTTAATTGGTGGAGGTACTGCTATGATCGGTGACCCATCCGGACGTACAGATATGCGTCAGATGATGACAAAAGAGACAATCAACCATAACGTAGAGTGCTTTAAGAAACAGATGAGCCGTTTTATTGACTTTTCTGACGGAAAGGCTATGCTTGTTAATAATGCGGACTGGCTGTTAGACTTAAATTATGTTGAGTTACTTCGCGAAGTTGGCGCTTGTTTCTCCGTTAATAACATGCTTCGTGCAGAGTGTTATAAACAGAGAATGGAAAAAGGTTTATCCTTCTTAGAATTCAACTACATGATCATGCAGAGCTATGACTTCTATGAGTTATACCAGAAATACGGCTGTAATATGCAGTTTGGTGGTAATGATCAGTGGAGCAACATGCTTGGCGGAACAGAACTCATTCGTCGTAAATTAGGACCGGATGCCGATGCTTATGCTATGACAATTACCCTTCTTTTAAATTCCGAAGGAAAGAAAATGGGTAAAACACAGTCCGGTGCCGTATGGTTAGATCCTAATAAGACTTCTCCATTCGACTTCTATCAGTACTGGAGAAATGTTGCGGATGCAGACGTTATGAAGTGTATCCGTATGCTGACTTTCCTTCCGTTAGAAGAAATTGATGCAATGGATAGCTGGGAAGGCAGCAAGTTAAATGAAGCAAAAGAAATTCTTGCATTTGAGCTTACAAAGTTAGTTCATGGTGAAGAAGAAGCACAGAAAGCACAGGAAGCTGCAAGAGCATTATTCAGCAATGGCGGAGATTCTGCAAACATGCCAACATGTGAAGTTTCAGAAGAAGATTTAAGAGACGGTGCAGTAGATATTCTCGCACTTCTTGTAAAATCCGGTTTAGCAGGAACACGTTCTGAGGCAAGACGTAATGTAACACAGGGTGGTGTAACATTAGACGGAGAAAAAGTAACAGACTTCAAAGCTTCTTATACACTAGACGACTTCAGCGGTGAAGGAAAAGTGTTAAAGAGAGGAAAGAAGAAATTTATCAAAATCGTAACAAAATAATTGTTTGTCTAAATATAGCGTAGCGTATCAGTAAAGATCATCGCAGCATAGAAAATACGGATTCCATTTGGAGCCAAAACCAGAAAACCAGAAATTATATATATCACATTCTGTTGTATATAAAATTTCTGGTTTTCTGGTTTTTGTCTGTTCTATTCAATTAAATCAGAAGCGCACTTTTTTTAGAAAAATACATATGTTGATATATAGAGGTGGAAGAAGGCGAGGGTATGTTTGATCTCATTTCGATATCGGAGGCAATAAAGCAGAGTTATGCATCTAAAGGCTTACTTGTCGATGTTCGGTCAGAAGAAGCATTTAAAAAGGGACATTTGCCGATGGCGGTAAATATTCCTTTTACAGATATTATGAAAGAAAAGTTTGATATAGAGGCAGATTTTAATGTAGAAAAAGAACAGCCGGTTTTCGTATATTGTGATACAGGTTCCACAAGTATACTGGCAGCGAGAAAGTTGGATTCTATGGGAATTCACGCATATAATGTCGTTGGCGGGATTATGTTTTATAAAGGATATCTGGAAAAAGAGAAGAATGACTTATGGACGATGGTGCGTACTTCTTGACACAGAAACATTTCCTAAGTACAATTATAACTATTAAGAAATATTTTTTAAAGATAAAAAGTGTATCTATATGAAGTTAAAAGAAAGATATAAAGAAAAATATAAAGAAACATATAATGAAAAGATACAGTTAATGGAGGAAAGATGGGCAACAGATATGAATTTATAGCACCTTGTCATTTTGGACTTGAGGCAGTATGTAAGAGAGAAATCGCTGATCTGGGATACGAGATTGTGAAGGTGGAAGATGGAAAGGTAACGTTTGCCGGAGATATGGAAGCCTTAGTAAGAGCGAATATCTTCTTGAGAACAACCCAGCGAATTCTTTTAAAAGTGGCAGAATTTAAGGCTGTAACTTTTGAGGAACTGTTCCAGAATGTCAAGAAAGTTCCATGGGAAGAGTATTTCCCATCAGATGCAAGATTCTGGGTAACAAAGGCAACTTCCGTAAAGAGTAAGTTATTTAGCCCTTCGGATATTCAGTCTATCGTAAAAAAAGCGATGGTTGAGCGAATGAAGGAACATTATCATATTAACTGGTTTGAAGAGGATGGAGAAGATTATCCGGTTCGAGTGATTATTTATAAGGATGTTGTGACGATCGGACTTGATACTTCCGGAGAAAGTCTTCACAAAAGAGGTTACCGCCGTATGGTAAGTAAGGCACCAATCGAGGAAACACTGGCTGCAGCACTTATTAAACTTACCCCTTGGAACAAGAATCGTATTCTTGTAGACCCGTTTTGCGGAAGTGGAACATTCCCTATCGAGGCAGCAATGATGGGAGCGAATATCGCACCAGGAATGCATCGGGAATTTCAGGCACAGAAGTGGGAGAATATTGTATCTCCGAAGCTTTTTGCAAGAGGATTCGAAGAAGCAGAATCCTTGGTAGATTTAAGTGTGGAGATGGACATTCAGGGATACGATATTGATCCACAGATTGTAAAAGCGGCAAGAGAGAATGCGAAGCGAGCCGGTGTGGATGGACTCATTCATTTTCAGCAGCGACCAGTTCATCATTTAAGTCATCCAAAGAAGTACGGATTTGTTATTACGAATCCTCCTTACGGAGAACGTCTAGAAGAAAAAGAAGATCTTCCGGCGTTATATCGTGATATGGGAAAAGCTTTTGCAGGACTTGACGGATGGTCAGAATATGTTATCACAGCTTATGAGGATGCAGAACGTTATATCGGAAAGAAAGCAGCGAAGAACCGTAAGATTTATAACGGAATGATGAAGACGTATTTCTATATGTTTCCAGGTCCAAAGCCGCCAAGGAGAAAGAAGCCAGAGCAGTCAGAAGCGTAGTGACCTAGTGACTGTCACACGATGCAGTTAATAAGCGGATATTAGAAGTCATATAGATAAAGTATGAGCTTTGTAGGAGGCAGAATTTTGAAGAAAAAGTTAATATTTGCCACTGGAAATGAAGGCAAGATGAAGGAAATTCGCGAAATCCTCGGTGACTTGGATTATGAGATCCTCTCGATGAAAGAAGCCGGAGTCGATGTAGATATTGTAGAGGATGGAACAACATTTGAGGAAAATGCCATCATTAAAGCAAAAACGGTGATGGAGGCAACAGGAAGTATTGTTTTAGCAGATGATTCCGGTCTGGAAATTGATTATCTTAATAAAGAACCAGGTGTGTATTCTGCCCGATACATGGGAGAGAACACATCATATCGTATTAAGAATCAGATTATTTTAGACAGACTGCATGGAGTTCCGGATATTGTAAGGAGTGCCCGCTTTGTCTGTGTTATTGCAGCGGCATTTCCGGATGGGACGATAGAGACTCGCAGAGCAACCATTGAAGGAAGAATTGCACAGGAGCCAGCCGGAGAGAATGGTTTTGGTTATGATCCTATTTTCTATCTTCCGGACAGAGGCAAAACAACTGCTCAGCTTTCAGCAGAAGAAAAGAATGAAATCAGTCATCGTGGAAAGGCTTTACGCCAGATAAAGGAGATTTTGTAAATAGATGAGTGAAAATAAAATGAGAATTTTGGTAATCAGTGATTCGCATGGACGTAATGATGATGTGGCAGGAGTAATCGAGCAGGTTGGACCAATCGATATGCTTATCCATTGTGGAGATGTAGAGCGAGGAGACGATTATATCCGTTCATTGGTAGATTGTCCGGTACATATGGTTTCCGGAAACAACGACTATAATCTTGATCTTCCTGCACAAGACATTTTTAATATTGGCGATTATAAGGTACTGGTTGTTCACGGACATACTTTTTACGTATATCGCGGTGTAGAACGCTTAAAACAGTATGCACTTCAAAATAATATCGATATTGTTATGTTTGGTCATACACATAAACCATACATCGAAATCGATGAAGATGTAACAATATTAAATCCGGGAAGCGTTTCTTACCCAAGACAACCTGATCATATGCCAACATTTCTCATTATGGAAATCGATGATGAAGGCGAGGCCCACTACGGACATGGATATTATAAATCCAAATTTACCGAACTGAAAATTTAAAAAATAATATAAATGTACTCGTGCAAGAAAGACTCAGAGAGTACATTATAATGGAAAAGGGTGCACATTGCAGCATCCTTTCTATTTTTTGTGTATATAGAAAGGAATTATTTTATGAAAAAAGGAGATATTTTTGAGGGAAAAGTCATCCGAACCGAATTCCCTAATAAAGGAATTATAGATATTGAGGGGCAGAAAGTAATCGTAAAAAATGCGTTAGAAGGTCAGGTAGTACGCTTCTCCATTAATAAAAAGAAACGAGATAAAATCGAAGGAAGACTTCTTGAAGTCATCGAGCCATCCCCGATAGAACAGCCAGCAGCCTGCAAACATTTCGGTATTTGTGGTGGCTGCCGTTATCAGAATCTTTCTTATGAACAGCAGCTTGACTTAAAGAAACGCCAGGTAGAAGAATTAATCGAGAAAAGCGGACTTTCCTTTGCTATCGAAAATATTTATGGAAGCCCGATCACAGAAGGCTACCGAAACAAGATGGAATTCACATTTGGTGACGAAGAAAAAGATGGCCCGCTTGCTCTTGGAATGCATAAGAAAAATAGTTTCTATGATATCGTAACATTAGAGGACTGTCGCATCGTAGACCCAGATTTCAATGTACTTCTCCAGGCAATCTTAAAATACTTTAAAGAAAAAGGAGAAACCTACTTCCACAAAATTCGTCACGAAGGATTTCTCCGCCACCTCGTAATGCGTCGTTCTGTAAAAACAGGAGATATTTTAATTAATCTTGTCACTACAACACAGAGCAGACTGGACGAATCTGAATTTGTCAATATGATTCTCTCCCAGAAAATTGATGGAAAAGTTGTTGGAATATTGCATACATTAAACGACAACCTTGCAGACGTAGTACAGAGCGATGAAACAAAAACACTTTACGGACAAGATTATTTTTATGAATACCTTTATAACATGCGTTTCAAAATCTCTCCATTCTCCTTCTTCCAGACAAACACCTTAGGAGCAGAAGTCCTGTATGATCAGGTAAGAGAATACGTTGGGGAAACAAAAGATAAACTCGTTTACGACCTTTACACCGGAACCGGAACAATCGCACAGATGCTTGCACCCGTAGCAAGTAAAGTAGTCGGTGTCGAAATTGTAGAAGAAGCGGTGGAAGCCGCCAAAAAGAATGCAGTGGACAACCACTTAGACAATTGTGAATTCATTGCCGGCGATGTCCTCAAAGTTGTGGATAACTTAACCCAGAAGCCGGATATTCTCGTACTCGACCCTCCTCGCGATGGAATCCATCCGAAAGCTTTACGGAAAATCATTAATTTCAATGTAGATGAAATGGTATATGTAAGTTGCAAGCCAACCAGCCTTATGCGCGATCTGCTTGTATTTAGGGAAGCGGGATATGAGGTAAAGAGATGCTGTTTAGTTGATATGTTCCCGGGAACGGTGCATGTGGAGACGGTTGTTCTTTTGTCCCAACAAAAGCCGGATGACACGATAGAGATCGACTTAGACTTGGACGAGCTGGATGCTACCAGTGCCGAGTTGAAAGCAACCTATCAGGAAATCAAAGATTATGTGCTGAAAGAATTTGGCTTGAAGGTTTCAAGTTTATATATTTCTCAGGTAAAACGCAAATGTGGAATTGAAGTGGGAGAAAACTATAATCTTCCAAAATCAGAAAATGCAAGAGTTCCACAATGTCCGAAAGAGAAAGAAGATGCTATCAAGGCTGCCCTGAAATATTTTGCGATGATCTAAGCCATCGCTGATTTCAAGGAGGAATAGCACATGAAAAGCACATTTGAAAAAATGGGTGGAACCTACACACTGGGAGCAGATGGAATTTACTATCCGAATTTTGTCAGTACAGATGAAGAACCGCATTATGGGAAGTATGGAATGATGCGGAGAACATATCTGAAAGAGCATCGTCCGGCAATGTATTCACTGTGTATGTTGGAAGACAGATTGGTGGAACATCTGAATGCTGTGGACGATGAGGCACAGGAGAGAATGGATATTCTGGTGTGCCAGATGATGGAAAAGCAAGGCATTACGGAAGAATTGAAAGCTCGTGATCAGATGGCGTGGATTGGAGCTGTAAATAATATTCGAAATGCTGCGGAAGAGATTGTGTTAAATGAATTGATTTATGGATAGTAAAAAGAACTGAACGGGTACAGTGATCTGACTTGTTCAGTTCTTTTTATATAAAAATAGTTTTATGGTATCATGCTAGGCGAGTGATTAACAAACAAGATAATGTTTTGAATGATAGATTTTGATATGTCTGGTATATTATGTTAACCAAATAAATGAGTGAAGTCTTGTAATTTTGCACCAAGTATATGTAGATTTTACATATATTTTAAAATGTAATGAAGTTTTATGTGTTAAAATGCTATTAGGAAAAAAATTCAGGAAAAATTTATTTTTGACGAATAGATTTGAAAGATTATCTTGAAATATCTTTCATTAAAGAAGAATAAAAATGTGTAGAATTTCTACAAAGAAGGGATAGAATATGACTAATATATTGGAGTGGGAAATTACAAGAAACTATAGAAAATTAAGACCTTCTGAAAGAAAGGTGGCCGATTATCTTCTACATTGTGATGAAGAATTGGACGACATGACATTGACTGAATTGGCTGAGAAAGCAAAAGTAAGTCAACCGACAGTTCTTCGGTTCGCAAGAGGAATGGGGTTCGAGGGATTTAAAGAATTGAAAAGTGCCATTTTAGAGGAGAGAATTAGAAAGAATATGGAAAAAGAGGAAATCACACCTCTCTATGGATTTCCTGTAGGAAAGGAAGATGTTTTGACAGATGTTCCATCCAAAGTAATCGGGACAACGATTCATGTTTTGCAGGAGACACTTAAAAGTATTTCGTTGAAGGAGTTTGTAAAAGCCATAGAATTAATAATAAATGCGGATAATATTGTAGTATATGGGGTTGAAAATTCTTTGTGTGCTGTGAATGATCTTGTGACAAAATTATTGTATTTGGGACTAAAGTGTTATAGCTATGACGATTTTTATCTCCAGAATATCAGCGCATGCAATTTGGGTAACAGAGATGTTGCAATCGGGATCTCCTATTCCGGAAATTCAAGAAATACGGTTGAGGTTATGCGAGCAGCCAAAAAGTCAGGGGCAAGTACCATTGTTATTACGAATTTTGAGAATGCTCCAATTAGTAAATATGCAGACGTACAAATCTGTACCAGCACGGACCAGTTTTTGTATGGGGATGCGATTTTTTCAAGATCATCGCAGCTTGCGATCATAGATATGCTATATATGGGAGTCATTGTTTCAGATTACGATAAGTATACAAAGAAATTGGATAAGAACGGAAGAACAATATGTAATCAAGCATATGAAATTCAGTAGAATTTCTACAAAAGGGCAGGAGTAATCCTGTCTTTTTTTTACGGAAGTTTTACATGGATTTGATTGTATTTGGAAAGTGGAAAGATTAATATTTTAAGCGTTCGAAGGAAAGTGAACATGAGAACTTCGTATGTTATGAAGTTAGGAACGGAAAGGAGTTTTTTGATGCTACAGTTAAAAAATATTAGTAAATCGTATGATGGTGTTACAATTCTTAAAAATATTAATCTGGAAATCGAAAAAGGTGAAATAGTATCTATTCTTGGTCCTTCAGGGAGCGGCAAGACGACTCTTTTGAATTTGATTTTGGGCCTTGTAGATGTTGATGAGGGGAACATTATTTATAATGGAAAAGACCTGACTAATGTGCCAATGGAGGAGAGAGGATTTAATATTGTATTTCAGGACTATGCTTTGTTTCCTCACTTGAACGCGTACAAAAATATCACATATGGACTAAAAAACAAGCCGGATATTTCTACAAAAGAAGAAGTGGATGATTTGATTCGACTGCTGGGTCTGGAAGAACATTTGAATAAGAAGATCGATCAATTATCTGGCGGTCAAAAGCAGAGAGTAGCTCTGGCCAGAACGATGGTAATGAAACCGAAGATTCTTTTATTGGATGAGCCTTTAAGTGCGTTGGATGGTGTTATCAAAGAGTCCATTAAAGATAGAATTAAGACCATTGCGAAAGAGTATCATTTAACAACGATTATTGTAACGCATGACCCGGAGGAAGCGCTTACCTTGTCGGATCGCGTCTTAATTATAAATGAAGGTACGATTTCACAGTATGGAAAACCGGAAGAAATCATCAACGCTCCGGCAAATAATTTTGTACAGGAATTCATTTTACGGCAGTTGGAAATAAAGAAAAATAATATCTTCAGTTTATTTCGCAAAGAACAAAACAATAATATAATCTGGCAGGTGGGATAAGAATGACGAAGAGAAAAAATGCAGAAAACTGGTTTATATGGACCGCCATTATTTTGTTGTTTACCGTATTTCTCCTCTATCCTCTGATTTTGATCCTGATAAAGTCCTTCCAGGGAGATACGGGAATCACTCTTGCGAATTACGTCGAAATATTATGTGGAAAAGGCTTTATAAAAGCCTTGGGAAACAGTTTCGGTATATCGGCCCTCAGTGCTCTGATTACAACAGTACTTTCGTTTCTCATGGCATATACCGTAAACTATACCAATTTAAATCAGGCTTTCAAAAAGTTTATAAAAACCTTTGCCGTGCTTCCTATGCTGCTCCCAACAATTACCTATGGATTTGCAATTATTTATTCCTTTGGAAAGCAAGGATTGTATACCAGATTGTTTGGAAAACAGTTATTTGATATCTATGGGATCAATGGTTTGATGATCGGGTACATCATCTATACATTGCCCATCTCCTTTATGTTGATAAACAACACGATGGGGTATATAGATCGGAAATTTTCTGTCGTGTCCAGAGTCATGGGAGACCGGCCAATCGTAACATTCCTAGAAACGGTGCTCCGTCCGTTGATCGGAACACTTGCAGTTTCCTTTATCCAGTGCTTCTTTTTGAGCTTTACGGATTTTGGTATCCCTGCATCGGTAGGCGGAAGGGTGGAAGTGGTTGCTTCCGTGCTGTATACACAGATGCTTGGAAGTGTACCAGATTTTAACAATGGTGCCGTGGTAGCGATGGTTATGCTGTTGCCTTCGGTGCTCAGCATTGCTGTGATTACATATCTCGAGCGATTCAATGTAAGGTATAACAAGATTTCCTTGATGGAAAACGAGAAAAATCCTGTGCGGGATACGGTTTGTGCGGCAATTACAACGGTGATTATTGTGATTATACTTGCAGTTTTTGCAGTGATTTTTGTGGTACCTTTTGTAAAAGGTTGGCCATATGACATGAAATTTACTCTGGATAATGTAACAAAAGTACTGGAAGACTCAGCATTAACGATGGTTTATAAAAATTCTTTGCTGGTTGCATTACTAACAGCAGTGTTTGGAACGCTTATGGCATATGGGGCAGCGATTGTCACAGCCAGAAGTTCCATTTCTGACAAGGCAAAAAGAGTCATTGAGAGTATTGCTTCTGTCACAAATACAATACCCGGAATGGTATTGGGTATCGCATTTATGCTGGCGTTTACAGGAACTTCATTGCAGAATACATTTGCCATTATTATTATGTGTAATCTGGTTCATTTTTTTGCGACCCCTTATATGATGATGAAAAATTCTCTGTCTAAGATGAACTTATCATGGGAGAAAACGGCAAAGTTGATGGGTGATAACTGGATTAAGACAATGGTTCGTATTGTAACCCCCAATGCACTGTCTTCATTGATCGAAGTGTTCAGCTATTATTTCATAAATGCAATGGTTACGGTAAGTGCTGTTATTTTCCTTGCCGGAGCAAGAACAATGGTAATAACTACAAAGATAAAAGAGCTACAGCATTTTGCAAAATTTAACGAAATTTTTGTGTTATCACTTTTAATACTTTTTACTAATCTGATTGCAAAACTGATGTTTCAGTTTTTAGCAAATAAATTATCTGGCAGCAGAAAATAAAATAAGCTGTGTAAAAATGAAAGGAGAATTATAATGAAAAAAATGAAGAGTATTGCAATTTTAGGATTGGCATTCACCTTGTTGGCAGGAGGTGTGTTGACAGGATGTGGGAGCAAAGAGGCTTCTTCAGATGAAAAGGTTATATTATATACCAATGCAGATGATGAAGCCATAGTAGCAATGCAGAATGCACTGGACGGTAATGGGTATAAAGACAAATACATAGTGCAGACGTTTGGAACATCCGAGCTTGGAGGAAAGCTTCTGGCAGAAGGTGCAGATATTGAGGCAGATTTGATTACAATGAGTTCTTTTTATGTGGAAAGTGCAGAAGATGAACATCATATGTTCAAAGATTTGGAATTTGATACTGGTGCTCTTGAGGAATACCCATCCTATTATACACCAATTACAGCACAGGAAGGAGCAATTATTTATAACACTGATGTTTTGAAAGAAAATAATCTTCCTGTTCCAACATCTATTAAGGATCTTGCAGATCCTGTATATAAAGATATGATTTCCGTAACAGATATTCAGAGTTCCTCTACTGCATGGCTCTTAGTTCAAGCATTGATCAGCGAGTATGGAGAGGACGGAGCCAAAGATATTCTGACAAGTATTTACGAGAATGCAGGTGCACACATTGAAGAATCCGGCTCTGGTCCGATTAAAAAAGTACGAGCAGGCGAGGTTGCGATTGGATTTGGACTTAGACACCAGGCAGTTGCCGATAAAGAAGAAGGACTTCCGATTGATTATGTGGATCCGACAGAAGGAAACTTTACATTGACAGAGTCTGTAGCAGTGATTGATAAAGATGATGATACAAATCCGGAAGCAATGAAGATGGCAGAATGCATTATCAAAAATGGAAGACAGGAACTTTTGGAGACATATCCAATTCCTCTGTATGACGGAGAGAACGTAGATGACGCTAATAAATCTGGTAATCCAAAAGTATTCCCGGAGAAGCTTACTGTAGATCTTTTGAAAAAGCATCAGGCACTTTCAGAGGAATGTAAATAAATTTTATTGAGGAGCATTAGGTAGATGAAAACATACAAATTATTGACACCTGGACCATTGACTACGACAGATACTGTGAAACAGGAAATGTTGTTTGATCATTGTACATGGGATGATGATTACAAGAAAATTACGTTGGAAATAAGAGACCAACTCTTAACTCTTGCCCATGCAGACAGTACCACTTATACAGTGGTACTGATGCAGGGAAGCGGAACTTTTGGAGTAGAGTCCGTACTTTCTAGTGTTGTTGGAGAAAATGAAAAACTTTTGATAGCAGCAAATGGAGCATACGGAGAAAGAATGGAAGAAATTGCAAAGCATAATCGAATACCATATGTGATTTATAACGAACATTATAATCAGGTTCCGTCTGCTGAAAAAATAAAAAAAATGTTGGAAGAAGATTCGGATATTACGCATGTTGCTATGGTACATAGTGAAACTACATCAGGAATACTGAATGATATTCAAGCAGTTGCTCAGATTGTTAAGGGAGCGGGAAAAACTTTTATTGTTGATGCGATGTCAAGTTTTGGCGGAGTAGATATTGATGTGCCTGGAATGGGGATTGATTTTATTATCAGTAGTGCAAACAAATGTATACAGGGAGTGCCGGGATTTTCATTTATCATTTGTAAAAAGGATAAACTAGAAGAGAGTAGGGGGAAGGCTCGTAGCCTGTCTTTAGATCTTTATGATCAATGGAAAACCATGGAAGCGGATGGAAAATGGAGATTTACATCACCGACTCATGTTGTTCTTGCTTTTGCCCGGGCTTTAAAAGAATTGGAAGAAGAAGGAGGTATTCCTGCAAGAGCAAAGAGATATCTGGATAATAATCAACTTTTAATAAGGAAAATGAAAGAGTTTGGAATTCGTCCATATATCAGTCCTGACCATCAAGGACCAATTATTACTACGTTTTTTTATCCAGAAAATTGCAATTTTTCATTTCAGGAAATGTATGACTTTATAAAAGAAAGAGGTTATGCAATTTATCCGGGAAAAGTAACTGAAGCGGATACATTCCGAATTGGCAATATCGGTGAGATATATGAAGAAGATATTTTGAAAGTGGTAAGTCTTTTTAAAGAATTCTTGGAAACACGTCAGGAGGTGTAAGAGTGAAACAAATTGAAGCTGTAATATTTGATTGGGCAGGAACTACAGTAGACTATGGATGTTTTGCTCCAGTACAGTCTTTTATTGAAGCATTCCAGCAGTATGGGATAAGACCTACCATAGAAGAAGTAAGAAAGCCTATGGGGATGTTGAAAATTGATCATATTCGTACTATGCTTGGAATGGAACGAATAAGTGAGTTATGGGTCGAAATGAATGGTCGTACATGGAATGAAGATGATGTAAACAATATTTATCGAGTCATGGAGAAAAAAACACTCGAAATTTTACCGGATTTTGCTGATGTTAAGCCATATGTTTGTGGTACGGTAGCTAAGCTGAAGGAACGAGGAATTAAGATTGGCTCTACTACAGGATACACGGACGAAATGATGGATATTATAGTACCAATAGCAAAAGAAAATGGCTATACCCCAGATTTATGGGTCAGCCCAAATTCTGTAAATAATCTGGGGCGTCCGTATCCGTATATGATTTTCAAAAATATGGAGAAACTTGAGGTATCTTCTGTACAGAAAGTTATAAAAGTTGGAGATACGGTTTCAGATATTAAAGAAGGTAAAAATGCAGGGGTTATTACAGTAGGAGTAATAGAAGGAAGCTCTGTTATGGGGTACACACAAAAAGAGTATCAAGCTTTATCAT